>JBQCIS010000411.1:0-18427 GCA_051953515.1 Mucilaginibacter sp. | reverse complement strand
AAGTACAACAAACAAGTGCTGGATATAGATACCAAACTCTTTAAAGTGACACCGGCATTTACCATATCGGCGGTTATTATTTGCGGTATCCTGGCGGCATTATATACAGTCTTCTGGTAAAATATAACAAACACATATAGAAGTATTTATTTAAACAATAAAATTTATGACAATGGAAAACAACGAAGAAGCAGCACCTTTATCCAGTATGGAAGTATGGGATGAAGATGTCCTCAAGAGATACCCCGAAGCCGGTAAGCCCGCAAAAGAAAAAAGCGAATTCAGGAATTATGATGGTCCGGAGATTGACGGCGTGCGTGAGTTTTACCGGCTTAACCATAAATATCAGACCTACGAAAACGTACTGGCTAAAAAAGCCAATTTCCTGAAGTTTGATAAGATGGAAATGCCCTGGTGGTCGGCAATGGAGTATCTGAATACGCTTATCGATGATTCGGACCCCGACCTGCAGCTCGACCAGCTACAGCATTTATTGCAAACAGCCGAAGCCATACGTGCAGACGGCCACCCCGACTGGTTTGTGCTTACCGGCTTCATTCATGATTTGGGTAAGGTGCTTTGTCTGTTTGGCGAACCGCAATGGAACGTTGTAGGCGATTCATTCCCCGTGGGTTGTAAGTTTTCGGACAAGATTGTTTACCCTGAATTTTTCTCGGACAACCCGGATACCTACGATGAGCGTTATAATACCAAGTATGGCGTTTACTCGCATCATTGCGGGATGGATAACGTGCACATGTCATGGGGGCATGACGAATATTTGTATCACATTACAAAAAACTACCTGCCTGAAGAGGCTTTGTACATGATCAGGTACCACTCGTTCTATTCACAACACCGCGAACATGCTTACGATCACCTGCTGAATGATCATGACCGCGAAATGTTTAAATGGGTTGATAAATTTAACCCGTATGATCTTTATTCAAAAAGCCCGGTTACACCGGTGGTTTCGGAATTGAAACCTTATTATGAAGACCTCATAGCTAAATACCTTCCCCCTACAGTTAAACTATAATTTCTATTGCTTTGTTAATAGCCGTCAATAATGAAACAGGCTATTAACAAAGCTTTTTTTATTTTGCCATTGTTCGGCATCTCATTAACAGATCTCGGTCTTGGATGAAATTATAAGCATGTTAAAAAAGCTGTCTTTTTTTGTATCGCTACTAACAGTCTGCACGGTCGCATTTGCGCAGGATCAATCGCCGGTTAAATATGTTAGCCCATTGGCAGGAACGGCTAACAGCACTACGCCGTCAGCCGTAAAATTAGGCTCGGCGCAGGAGAATTTTGCAAATACCATACCATCGGTATGCACCCCTTTCGCAATGACGCAGTGGGTACCCCAAACACAGGCATCTGAATCGAAATGTGTACCTCCTTATTATTACAAGGACGATTTGTTCAGCGGTTTCAGAGGATCGCATTGGATAAGCGGCTCATGCATGCAGGATTATGGCAGCATAACCGTTATGCCGGTAACGGGCAAATTAAAAACCACCAGCTATGCTGTAAAATTCACGCATGCTGATGAGCTTTCAACGCCGTATGTTTATCGCTTACAACTTCCATACTGCAAAATACACACCGCCATTACCGCTACGCCGCGGTGTAGTATAATGGAGTTTACCGCCGATGCTACCGACAGCTTGTACCTGTTAATTACGCCAAACAGTGATACCGGGGAAGGATATATTAAAGTAAATGCCCGGAGCGGAGAAATATACGGCTACAACCCCGTACACCGCATTTACCAGGGTTGGGGCAAGTATGCCGGTTTTAGAGGATATTTTGTAATTAAGATAAGCAAAGCATTTACCGCCAAAGGCACATTTTCAGGTGAGAAAGTATTTACTAAAGACAGTATAAAAGCACAAAAAAACATTGGCGCCTATATTGGGTTCAGGATGCAGAAAGGCGAAAAGCTGTATGTGAAAGTGGGTACTTCGTTCAGCAGCCTGCAAGGCGCCCGCAAAAATCTTACTGCCGAATTACCGGGATGGGATTTTAATTCCACCATGGCGCAATGCAGGCAAACATGGCGGCAGGCGTTAAAACAAATTGAGGTTACCACCACAAACAAAACTGATAAGCGCATCTTTTACACCGCATTTTATCACGCCATGCAGCAGCCACGTTTATACAATGATGTGGATGGTACCTACCCAAAATTTGCGGGTAATAATCAATTGGAACGGATAAGAAATGGCAATTACTACGATGATTATTCATTATGGGACATCTACCGGGCGCAAATACCGCTTTTTGAAATATTGCGGCCACGGCTTGTGAATGATGTGGTACAATCGCTGGTATTAAAGGGAGAGCAGGGTGGCTGGCTGCCTATCTTCCCCTGCTGGAACAATTATACCTGCGAAATGATCGGCGATCATAGCCTGTCTATTATTTCGTCGGCTTATTTAAAAGGCATTGCTACCGGCAGTATAAAGGAAGCATACCGATTAATGCGACAGAATGCCTTTGATTCACCCACTCAACCGGATTACAGCGAAGGCAAGGGCCGCCGCGCTTTAACATCTTATCTGCAATATGGATACATACCATTGGAAGATAGCGTAAAGGACGCTTTCCATAAAATGGAGCAGGTAAGCCGAACGCTTGAATATGCTTATGACGATTATGCCCTATCCCAGTTATCAAAGAAGTTGGGATTCGATAACGACTATCAATTATTGATAAAAAGGGCCCATAATTATAAAAATGTGTTCGACACATCTACAGGTTTTGTACGCGGCCGCATGCAAAACGGCAACTGGATAAAACCATTCTATCCGGATGTACGGCAGCCCTATATCACCGAAGGCACACCCCGGCAATACACTTTTTATGTTCCGCAGGATGTACCCGGGCTTGCCCGTTTAATGGGTGGGCGCGACAGGTTAGAGAATGAACTCGACAGCATCTTTATTAAAAACGAGTACTGGCATGGCAATGAGCCGGGCCACCAGATACCGTTTATGTATAATTACACTGCCAATTGCTGGAAAACGCAAAGGCAGGTAAGAGCCATATTAGCCAATGAATATAACGATGGCCCAGGAGGCCTTGGCGGCAACGATGATGCTGGGCAAATGTCGGCCTGGTATATGTTTGCTTCGATGGGCTTTTATCCGCTCAATCCAATATCCGGCGAATATTTACTGTGCTCGCCAATCTTTGATCAGATATCGATCAAACTACCGGGCGGAAAAACATTCAATATCATCACCCATAGAAAATCTAAGGGCTCCATATATATCAATGCAATTAAATGGAATGGGGCATCCTACACCAAAAATTATATCAACTATAGCAACCTCATAAAAGGCGGCCGGCTTGATATATTCCTGCAGGATGCCCCATGCAAAAACTGGGCTTCAGCTGTTAACGACCAACCGAAAGGTTTGTCGTTATTTTAATCTTCCAGAAAGCCAAACTTACCGGTATTGAAATCACGTATAGCTTCTTCAATTTCTTTGGCTGTATTCATTACAAATGGCCCGTAGGAGACAATGGGTTCCCGCAAAGGCTCGCCGCTCAGTATCAGGATTATTGCATCCTCAGATGCCTGTACGCTAAAATCTTCACCCTCATTGGCAAATAATGCAAAGTGATCCTGGGGCACAACATCAGTGTCATTTACTGTTGCGCTGCCCTCTATTATCAATAACGCGGTGGTATAGTCCGATGGAAAATTAAAGACCGCTTTACCACCCGCTTTTAACTTAACATTATATAAATGTATGGGTGAAAATGTAGTAGCCGTACCTTGTTTACCCGCATATTCGCCTGCTATCACCTCAACTATACCGGCACCGTCAGGCAGTTGAACATTTGCTATCTCCCGGTTTTTAAGCGCCTGGTACTTAGGCGCACTCATTTTATATTTTGCAGGAAGATTTACCCACAATTGCACCATCTGAAATTCACCGCCGGTTTTGCTCCATTCCTTTTCGTGAAATTCTTTATGTAACACGCCTGAAGCGGCAGTCATCCATTGTACATCACCCTGTTCTATAACCCCACCGCCACCGCTGCTGTCGCCGTGTTCCACTTTACCTTTATAGGCAATAGTTACCGTTTCGAATCCTCTGTGCGGATGTACGCCCACACCTTTGGGTATGGCGCTTGGCGGAAAAACATATTTAGAGTTATAATCCAGCATAATAAAAGGGTCCGTTCTTTCCTGCGACATCCCGCTTGGTATAAAGTTATGAACCCTGAACCCGTCGCCTACAAAATGAGGGGAGCGGGGTGCTATTATCTTTTCTATTTTCTTAGTTGCCATATCTCTTTAATTTGATATAGCAAAAGTAACATTAAAGTAAAAGTATACGCTCTCCTGCGTTTTATACTTGTTTTGCATGTCTCACCTTATATCAAAACGGCGTTTTTTTCGGTTACTCTAAAAGGTTCAATAATACGGATCTAACACATAAGCGCTCCATAGCTGATTAAAGGTTGAACCGGTTAAGGCCGTCCATGAATCAGTATCAGAATAGGTACCGGCCCTTAACTGCTTATCCAGAACTTGCGCAATCCCGGGTTTATACTTAGCTTCTGCCCATAACAGAAAGCGGGCAACTATGCCGTATCCGCTTGTGTAGTTATCACCTGTGGCATAATCCGAAAGATACCAGCCAACCGCAGCATTATTTACGCCAAATTTATTCCTGGAATAGTCGGCAATGCCTTCTACAAGCCAGCCTGGGGTATAACCAGCAGAATGGTATTGCTGCACTACATGTGTTGACTCATGGGTAAGCACATCAACTTCATGCGGGTTCTGAAGCACCCAGGACGGATTTAATGTAATGGTTGCATTACTTGTTGCAGCAATATCGCCGGGTTCGCTGTAAGCAGGATCGACCACTATGGTTACCTTTTTTGGCGCATCAGGGTTGAAATACGCCATAATCTCCGGATAAACGATAAAGAATGCTTTTTCAAGGGCTTTTCTTGAACTATCGCCTTTTTGCTGATACGTTGTGTCTTTGTTTCTAAAAACCAGTGTGATCTGGCCTTGGGTCAGGGAGTCGGTTGTTAATGTTATATTTTTTTGCGGCCCCACTTGTGCCTCTTTTTTACATGAAGTATTTAGGATGGCGACTGACATGATGGCTAAAAAGGCCATTAATAAATTAGAGGTTAATTTTTTCATATCATAAATTTTGTGTGGTTAATTCAATTTTGTTGCTTGAGCTGTTATCGCTAAATAATGTTCAATAAAATCGTAAACTACTGTTGCCGGTAACGCAACTACGGTTGTCCGGCTAAAGCGGGCAATGTTTAGTCCATAAAACGCGCCTTTATAGTTGAATACGGGGCCGCCGCACTGATATGGCTGTAGTATGGCGTCATGAGCAAACACGTTTTCAAACCCGTCCCTTCTGAGGCTTTTTCCACCATCAAATTTTTCTGCTGGATGATCAAAATGCCGCTGAGGTATGGTATCCAGAATAATGGTTTGATGAGCGAGCTTTCCATTTTGCTTTACCGTTAGTGTTACCGAATCTCCGGGCCAATATTGGTTCATCTGTTTTAAAAAGCTGTCGAAACCGGTAAGCGTGTCCTGGTTAATGCAGATAATCTCATCGCCTATATTCAGGCTATAAATGCTTTTATTCAGCTTGGGGAAAATATAGGCTATCTTAAGCGGTGCAGCTTTACTTTTAAAACCTACACCTAAAAAGGCTGCGCTTGCCATTTTGGGCAATCTGAACACTTCGCCTCCCGAAATGCTAATAATGGCCGGCGACTCCGGCTGCGGAGAGTATAATATAGCACCGGCATTAATAGCAACGCTGTCCTGATGGTCTTTTTGAAAAGGTATGCCCCCCGTCAACTCTGCCGATGGCATAAGCATTACCAAATCGTTGGGCTTATCGCGGGCAATTACAGTGGCATTTATAGCCTTTTCATTTTTACCTGTAATTACTACCGAATCGCCGACCAATGAACTTTTGCTCACCAGTAAACTGGCATTTTTCAATCTAACATCTGATACCCGGAGTGTAAACAGCGTTGCAACTGCCATTTCCTCTTTGCCCTTTATTCTGCTTTTCACGAAGTAACAATCCTTGTTTAGATCGTTCTTTAGCGCATCAAAATTTGCATTATTATTTTTTCCGGGTATAGTAATTAATTTTGATGCTGATCCGCCGTTGGGGATACCATTTGCAACGGCTGGAAGCGACGTATAGACTACGGGCTTTGCAAGCGCTTGCCAATATTTAAAAAACACATTCACCGGAACATCGTAATTGTCGGCTTCGGGAATTTCGATGGCACTATGTATCCCTATCACACGGCCCAGGTAATCAAACAGCGGACCGCCTGAATCGCCGGGTTCCATTTTGCAGGTCGACTTGATAAATCCGCGTTCGTTTTTCACTTCAGAAACATACCCGAAGCGCAAGGTAGGTTTGGGCTGATTTAAACTTTCAGGATAGGATATGCTTAAACAAGGTTCATTGACCTTTAGATTGTCCGAATTAGCCACTTCTGCAAAAGGCCAGTCGTTTCCGCTTACGATCCTTAGCATCGCCGCATCGGGCCGGGTTTTATCTTCAGCAAGCTCAATTTTACCCAGGCCAATCGCAATACAACTTTTACCGTCCGGAAAAGTAGCTTTATATACCCTCCCCGGTTCATCAACATGTGCGGCAGTAAGGATGTAACCATCTTTACTAACCACTACACCGCTGAACTGTCCACCCGCCTGCTGTTTGGCAACGGTATCGTAAGCGTATAGTTTAACACATGCCGGGTATGCTTTTTTATAGCCCGCAACTATCTCCTGGTCTAATTTATTAACAGATTGCTGGCAATATGCGCCCGTATCCATCCCGAAAAGGATAGCAAAAAAGCCCCAAATAATTTTTTTCATGGCAAATTGTTACCGCATGGGTATGGCTTAGTTTTTAAAAATTTCAGCGAGCTTTTTATTTAAAGCAGCACCTTGTAAATCGCTGTTGGCAATGATTTTACCATTCCGGTCGATGAGGAAAAATGACGGAACGCCACCAATTCCATAAGATTGAACAGTTTCACTGCGATATCCTTTTAAATCAGAAACCTGCAACCAGGTCAGCCCATCATCGCTGATCGCTTTTAACCAGTTTTTCCTTTCGGTATCAAGCGAAACAGACAATATTTCAAAACCTTTGTCTTTGTAAAGCTTATATTGCTCCTTAAGGTTAGGCCCTTCCGCACGGCACGGCTCGCACCAGCTTGCCCAAAAATCTATCAGCACTATTTTCCCTTTTAAATCGGCGAGTGATACCGGTTTGCCTTCGGCATCATTTAACATGATCATCGGCGCGGCATCGCCCACAGTAATAGCATGGGCAGCTTTTATTCGGCGGGCAAATTGTTTGCCTAAGCCGGTCGCCCGCCATTTTTCGTCTATTGTATTAAATGTCGGCTCCGCCTGTAAAACGCTCAGTCTCGACCCTGAAGATTCGGTAAGCGCAACCACCGCGAAAAATGAATGGGGATGATCCTTTGCAAACTGTATTTGTTTCTGCGTCCTGTCAACTATCTTATGACGGAACCATACATCTATAGCTTTTGCAAACGCCGTATCTTTCTTTTGCTCGGGCGTACCGCTGTTGTAACGGCCGTTGGCTATCCTGTCAATCTCCATAATAGAACCACCAATGGCTTTGTTGTATGCAACCTGCTCGTCGTAAACTTTTGAACCGGTAACTTTTGCATTGATCAATGAGTCGTTTGAAACGATATTCATGTGATCATGGCTGAAATAAAAGTAGATATTATCACCCCCTTTGTATATGGCCGCCTGCTTGCCTTCGCCGGTGTGGTCAAGCGTCATACGGGCGGCAGCATAACCCGGATTGTTCCCGGAGAATGTAAATGTGCCGTTAACCAACACTGCCGAATCGGTTCCGCCACTGTTATTATCGGAATAATCGAGATAAACTTTAGCCGGCTTATTCAGGTTGCCGATTTTTCCGGTAATGGTAAACCCTTGCGCTGACGCCATAAAAGGAGCCAGCATTGCAATTAATATAATAATCTTTTTCATGCTGCTTAATATTTTGATTGTATGTAATATTTTTTCCCGACGAGGTTCTGAAAATAAGCGGGGAGGACAGCATTGCCGCCGCCCCGCATTTAATTAACAATCAACCGCGTCTTTTAATAGATAGAAGCTTATTTTGCGATAGCCATGTCAACAGGTGTGCCCGGTATACCATTTATTGTTGGCTGTGTTGTAGTACTACCGTCTTTACCCACACTTACATCTAAAAAGTAAATGCTGCCATCAACGCCGGCCATAAGGGTGTTACCATCGCTGCTCAATTTCAACATGGTAACCTTCTTGCCGCCAAAATTGGTATTCAGAGCTTTTAAACTCTGGTTGATAGGGTTATAGCGGTAAATGACGTCGTTTGAGCTAAAGTAAAATACATCCACCTGCGATTTCTGCCACTTTGTATCGGGCTGTACTAATGATGCACCTGCAAATACGCGTTTGTAAACCGGGTTAACGGCCCTGTTGCCGTAATCATCCAGATTAAGAATGAACGAAAGTTCGTAGATCACGCCCTGACTGTCCTTCATAAAGGCATAGGATGTGCCTGATACCGGCTGCATAAACAATAGAGTATGTAAACCGGTGTTTGTTGGGTCGAACGCATTGCCACTTACCTGATAATCGGCGCCATTATAGTTGCCCCCGCCATCAAAGGATATAAATGACCCGGCTGTTTCATTATAACCAAAAGTCCACCCGTCTGTCTGAGAAAAATAAGGCGACATGGAATAATTTCCGGGTGAAGGATTGCCGTACTTTCCATAATCAGGCGCAAAAGGCGCTGTACTGGTAGTACCGATGTAAAACTTACCGTTAATTACGCCATTGGCAACACCGGTGCTATCTTCAATGTGCCCCGGAACAATTGTAGCCGGCGCACTCAAAAACTGTGCACTAAAGTCATTTATCTTGAGCATGGTAGTCGCATCTATCATCACGCTTTGCTTAGCCGGATCATTAGCCAACACCCAATACTGCTGCAAGGTTCGCGGCCCGTAATAACGAGGAGAATATTTGGCAAATAGCTGAATAGGGTTGTTAGGCAAAGTTTCGCCATTCAGCGTTGTATAAATATCACTTTGCATAGTTTTATTGTCCGGCAGTACAAATGATAATTTGGTTACCCCGTTCTGCACACTCAATACCGTTGTACCTGCCGAATATTGTGTCCCGCCGGAAATATTGAAGTTATAAAAATACTGTACACCGGTTGATTTTACCGTAATGGTTAGCCTAACCGGCCTTACGCCCGGGGGCAGATTATAAATAATCTTTAATGGATAGCCTGTATAGGTCTCTGTAGTTTCCTGCTCCAGGTAAGTTATGCGCCAGCTGAAGGTAAGATCTTTAGACACATTGCCGCCAGGATATACTATCGGCGGTTGTAATTTTAAACTATCACCTTCTATTGCCGGAAAAGTCTTGCCTTCCAGATCAAGCGCGGTGGGGTCGGTAATTTTCTTGTAAGTGTAATTACCCAGATCTTTCTTACATGCGCTGAACGCAAGCATAAGAAAGAGGAATGAAAATATTTTTAAAGATTTCATGATGCTGGCATTAATTGGTGGCTACCTGTTGTCCGTTTTCATCAATAAATACATAGGTATTTGCCTGCGCAAAATATTGCAGATGTATTTTCTTGGTCGGCGTATTCACATTATAAAAGTCATAATCGCCTGTTCCGTTATTTCTTGGGGTTAACACATAACCTTTAGCAGGATTTTGTTTTACCCAGCCGAAAGGATCGGCCAGAAATGCTTTAAAGTTGCTGATATAAAACAGCGCCCTCGGAATTTGCATGTAACCGTTCGGATCGGTGCTCAAATTCACCAGGTCCGTTGTTCCGGAGGATATCAAAAACAACTGGTGCTTTGTTCTGCTATATGCACCCAGTTCGCCAGCCCAAATGGGCCACCAAGCCGGTTCTTCCAGCCGGTTGGAGAACACGATCTCTTTGGTACGCATCGCTTCATAAAAATTACTACCAAAGTCTTTTCCGCCGGATACCCTGATGGTCAGCACAACCGACTTGGAGTTTAACGCCGTATCGATGTTTTTAATAATAACCGGAATATGTATCTGGCCAGAGTCCGCCGGCATGGTATAAGATGATTTTAAAGGCTCGTAATCCAGCGTTGAAACCGCTGTTGTAGAATCTGCCAGGACGGCTACCTGAAAAGTCCGGGCGTAACCGGCTGCCTTCCCTGTTATGATCACCGGTATCATTAGCGTGTCTTGCGACTGGCCAAGATTAAGGGCAAAAGAGTAGCTCAATGTATCTTTTGTGAGATAATTGAAATAGATATTATCCTGGGAATTATATACAAGCGGTTGGTCTTTTTTGCAGCCACAGAATGTTGCGGCAAGGCAAAAGATAAAAAATAAGTATCTTTTCATGTCTTTTGTCATTAATTGTTACGGTAAGCCAATTCATCTATCGGTAATGGGAACACGAAGATCTTATCGGACGGCGGTTGTGTATAAGTTGACGACATTGGTATGCCATAATTCAACCGCTTATACATGTAGAATATTTGGCTTTCGCCATAAAATTCTTTCCTGGCTTCCGTAAGCAAGAGGTTATTAAATGTCGCCCTATTGGCAACTGTTGTAACAGAATCGCCGATACCACGATTCCGGCGAACTGTATTGAAGTAGCTAAGCGCCGAATTTACATCACCGGTATTATAGCTGGCTTCAGAGGCGATGTAATACATTTCGCTTAACCGCATGGCAGGGGCCACTAATGGGTGCAGGTTAACGATCGGCGTAGCATTTTCTATATACTTCTGCAATACGGCTCTTTGCGAAGCCGTGGCGCCCGAAGTAGAAGCCATAGCCAGGAACCATTGCTTGTATCGCCAGTCATCCGCACCGGCTTGGGCAGCTTCATAAATTGCAGCGGCCTGGTCTGTGGTAGCGCTCAATACCGGTGGCGTTGCAGTAAAAAGATTAGTAACCTCGGTATTGATGGTTGAATTGTCTACAAACCAGCAGGAGATCAGTTCTTTGTAGAATATCCTGTCTCTTGTTGTAACATCCTTTGAGAAGAAATCGGCCTGGTTTGTCCATGGGAATACCTTTGAGTTGATCACCAATTGCGCATTTGCCAGCGCATTTGTGTAATCACTTTTGTATAAGTATACCCTTGCCAGTTCCCCGCATACCGTATAGTAATTCATGCGATGACGACGGTTCTGATAGAACAGATCTGAGCTTGCATCCTCGTTCTGGTTGGTTTGTTTTGGGTAACCAACAATGTACCCGTTAAGGATAGGATCAGACTGTTTCAGTAAGGCTTTAGCCCGCGACAAATCGGCGATACAGCTATCGAGCACACCGGTGACGGTTGAAAATGCTGTGCTTTTTGTGCTGACAACAGTAACATAAGGTATGGCCTTAGCCGTAGCATTGCTGACATACGATGGCGCAAACATGCGCAAAAGATCAAAATGCAGGTATGCCCTTAATGTGAGGGCTTCGCCTTTTATCAGGTAGTAGTCATTCCCGGTAAACAGGCTTTTTTTAGCGTCAATTGCTGTTAAAATATAGTTGCAATTAGCAATGGCGCGATAGCCTGTGTTCCAGATATCGGTAGTTGTGGCAACAAATGTGGGTTGCGTATAATCGAAGTTCTCGATCTGGGTTGATATCACATCATTAAACTGATAATCCTGCGCAAGCACATCTAATCCGCCGGTGGTTGATAAACCGCTATAACTGCCGAATGTTAAATTTCCGCCATAAAGGTCGGTAGAGGCGCATAACGTATAAACCCCGTTTAATGCCTCTCTGAAACCTTGTGCAGAGTTGAACAATTGCTCCTCATCAACCTGCGATTGTGGTTTTACATCCAGATATTTTTTACATGATGCCAAGGTGATTACCCCAAGTACTATCAATAAATATTTTTTCATCTCGTTGAATTTAAAAGGTGGCTTGTAAAGTGCATGTCAGATTACGGGCATACGGGTAATCAATCCCGCGCTCTATCTGTATACTCGACGCCGTGAACAAATCATTAGCTACTAATGATAAGCGCATGGCTTGTACACCTATTTTTTTTGCAAACTTTTTAGTGATATCATAAGAGAGCGTGATCGACTGCATATCTACCTCATTATTTCTTTGCACAAAGCGCGAGGTTGCATAGGTGGTGCCTAAGTCGGCTATGTTTTTGTAAAGTGCAACGTCCCCGGGTTTTTCCCATCGCTGATCCAGCGCCCTGATATCAACATTGTAGCGCGGGTCGGCATTTTCAACCCTGTCTACCAATGTCTGGTTGTAATAGTCGCCGCCAAACTGGTAATGGAAAGTGAAGCCTAAATAAAACTGCTTATAGGTAATATTGGCACCGAAATTTCCTTCGCCTTTGGCTTCTGCATCACCTATTGGCTGCGTGTCCTTAACATCATAGTTAAAGGTTAGTGTACCATCTTTTTTTACATAAATCTCCTTACCTGTTTGAGGGTCGATACCTTCAGATTTCACGCCGTAAATGGTATAGATCGATTGTCCCTCGGCATACCTGAGCAGCGGTGTGGCCTGCACGCCGTTTGCTGCATTGGCCTGATAAGCGTCAACGCTTTCATTGTAGGCCTTCAGCGCATCAGAAATGTGCAGTACCGCATTCCGGTTGTGCGCGAAATTGGCAACGATGTTCAAATTCACGTTGGACGATTTATAGGCATTCCACGTCAGGTAAAGTTCCTCTCCCTTGTCCCTCATATCGCCCAGGTTATCCTCATAAGTAGTGTAACCGGTAGACGGTGCAATATTTATAGGAGTTAACAAACCCTTAGTGAGCTTGTAGTAATAATGCGGGTTGATAACTAACCTGTCGCCGAATAAGCCAAGCTCTAAAGCAAGGTCATAGTTAATGGTTCTTTGCCATTGCAGGTTTTCGTTTCCATAACCATCAACGGTTGCTCCTACACCGGTTGAATACCAGTTTGAGGTTTGATAGGTATAGATTGTCTTTGCCAGATATGGCGGAAAATCAACCGAACCGGTTAAACCTGTTGTAGCGGTGAGCTTGAACCTGGAAATTGCCGGGAAGTTATTTTTCATAAAATCTTCCTTATGCATATTCCAGCCAATCCCTGTCGACCAGAATGGTGCGAACTGCTTATTAGCACCGAAACTTGAAGAACCGTTAAGATTGAATGTTGCATCAAACAGGTATTTGTTTTTATAAGAGTAGTTACCTGTTAAAAAATTGCTGATGGTGCGGGTGGTAAGCACATCGCCACCTGGGGCAGCATTTGGAAGATAAGTGCGTGCAAAGCTAACGTTGGTAAAGGTTGAATTTGAAAAGCCAACCGCCTCAAACGATTTGATATTCTCCGTATTGCTAACCACCTCACTCGCTAAAGCAAGGTTAACAGAATGATCGCCAAGCTGCTTGTAATAATTTAACTGAACGCGGCCATCATATTGTAAAATATCGTCGCTGCCATAAGTATAGCTGCCCCTATTTTGTATTTGGTCGGTTGGGCCGTAATAATATTGATCGCTTGTTGGTGAAATAAATCTATCAGAAGTGCCCTTATGATCCGTCAAGCTGATCTGCCCCTGCAACCTTAATGCGGATGTAATATGATAATCAACCGACAGGTTATCAATCAATTCCAGGTAAGCTGCTTTGTCAAAATTACCTACATGCGCTTCATACAGCGGATTGAGAACATTCTCTGTTACATACTGGTTAGGGCCTAAAGCTCCGGTATTTACATTCCAGTTGGCCAGTTCCCTTAGCATGTTACCGTTCGCGTCGGTTAAAGGGTAATAAGGGTTCATGGCCACGTAAGTGGAAAAATTACCATAAGGAGAGTTAACACTGTTCTCCTGGTTAATTTGCAGATCGTTCCTGAATAACAGCTTTTTGCTGGGATTATAATAAAAGGTCATACCGCCGCCATAATCATTGCGCGATGAACCCAGCATCACACCCGGATTGGTTTGATAACGGCCATATACATCATACCTGAAGGTACTGTCGCCGCCTTGCGCATCCAGGCTGTGTTTCATGCCATAGGCATTACGTAAGGGTTGCGATAGCCAGTAGGTATTTACACCGCTTACCACATTTTCAAGGATATGGTTATATAAAGCATCCAGGTTATCCTGGCTGGTTGATGTGGTTGCCCCCGTAGTATATAAGCCGGCTAGTTTCTCATATTGCAGTTTTTGCGCAGCATTTAACACGTGGTATGAGGAAAGATCAGGCGCCGAAATGTTTAACTGCGCGTTATAGGTTAATAATAACTTACCGGTTTTTGGCGCCTTGGTTGTAATTACGATCACACCATTTGCCGCCCTCGATCCGTATACGGCTGTTGCCGCTGCATCTTTCAGTATGGTTACACTTGCAATACGGTCGATATCAAGGTCTACTATTTGTTGCAGGGTTGCCTGGAACCCGTCGAGCATGTAAGCCGGTTGATTATAAGTACTGGAAAGATTGTTTCGATCGACAATTGAGCCGTCTACTGATGGTAATGCGGTTGACCCGCGAACCGTAACATTAGGTAACGCGTTAGGATTGGAACCTGTAAGGTTATTGTCGCCGATACGGAATGAAGGATCAAACGAGGCAATGGCTTTGATCACGTTCGTTGGGTTGGTACGCTTAAGGTCATCGCCGGATACCGTTACGGCGCTGCCTGTATAGGTTTCTTTCTTGATCGTTTGATAACCGGTAACTACCACATTACTCATTGAGCCGACCGATACCTCAAGTTTTACCACAAGCGGCTTGCTATTCTGCACAACCACTTCTCTGGATTTATAACCGATAAATGCAAAGACCAATGTATCGCCCGGTTGCACATTCACAGAAAACTCGCCTTTTTCATTGGTCGAGCCGAGCAGCGTTTTACCCGTTTTAAGGTAAATATTCACTCCCACCATAGTTTCGCCGGATTGGTCCATTACCACACCTTTAATATTAATGGCTTGGGGTGCCGGCACATAACCTGTTACAGGCTGCTGTTCGGTTATTACCTGCCTTATCACTATTGTTTTGTCAACTATGGTGTAGTTTAGTTTTAAACCTTTAAGGCAATAATCGAGCACGTCTTTAATTGATACATCTTTAAGCTGAATATCAATACTTTGCCGGGCTGTGTTTATTTTCTCGGTGTAGAAAAAAGTGTAACCGGTTTGAGATTTTATATCCTTAAAAATTGTTTTAAGATTAGCATTATGCCTTGAGATGGTTACGTTTTGGGAGTAAACAGCTGCCGACAGGTGCATGATGCCAATAAACATGAAAATAGCGGTGAGCTTCATCACTATAAATAGTTTACGCCTTACATATCCCGCAGTATCTGCAGGATTGTAAAGAAATTTTAATTTCATACTTTTGAAGAAGATTGGGTTAATAAAAACAGCGCGTCGCCAAACTTCGCTGTTGACCTACTTTGCCGGATGTGTTACACCACTTCCGGCTTTTTTTCACTCTTGGATAAGAATAATCATTGTATTTGTTTAATCATGCCTGTTAATGTTTTGGTTAGTTAATAGTTAATTAGTTTGTTGAATTTATTTTCCGGCAGATACTGTAACCGTTTTGCCTTGCACATCAAAATGCACATGGTTCAACTCCAGTATCTTGAACACATCTGACAAGTTGCTGGTGCGCGAAATTTCGCCGATAAATTTTTCGTCGGGTAAGTTTCCGGCGTATACAACCTTTACATCATACCAGCGCGCTACTTGCCGCATAATTGATTTCAGGTCTTCATCCTCAAATGAAAAAAGACCATTTTTCCAGGCTGTTTCTTTATCCACATCCACTATCCGCTTTACAATAGCGCCGACTTGCCCGTCATTGGTTATCGCCTGTTCACCGGGAACAATCAGCGTAGAATTTTCTCCGGATGACACTTTAACCGAACCTTCTAACAAAGTCGTCTTTACAAATGCTTCGTCTGTATATGCGTTAATGTTAAAATGTGTTCCCAGAACCTCAACCGTTTGGTTTCCGGCCTTTACACGGAAGGGCATCTTCTTATTCTTTGCCACTTCAAAATAAGCCTCTCCATTTAACTGTACTAACCTCTCGCTGCCGTGAAATTCGGCCGGATAAGTGAGCGATGTAGCCGCGTTAAGGATAGCCCTTGTTCCGTCGGGAAGTACCAATTGATACTGGCCACCGTTCGGCGTTGAAATTGTATTTTGTAAAGTATACGCAGCCTGCTCACTGCCATTGCCCGTAGCGGCATATACAATCTGATTATTTGCTGTTTTAGTGATGTTTACATTCGATTGTTGTGCAATTCGCCCATTATGCGCCTCATCAAGTACAATTCGTTTACCGTTTGAAAGTGTAAGTGTAGCCTTATTTCCACCCGGACGAATTACCTGGGCTGTCTGTTTGGTATTTGATCTGCTATTTCCATCTTTCCGCATAATGAAGATGGTTACTGAGGCGATCAACAGGATTACAGCGGCAGCGGCATAACGATATATTGCCTGGTAATACGGGCGCTTCTTTTTATCGAGTGCTATAATACGATCTTCGATGCCATTTTTGATGGAAGATTTAATATCCTGAAAGGATGATTCATTCGCATCTGTAATGAGATCATCCTTCAAATCGAATGCATTATCGAATGATTCGATGAAATTGATTTCTTCTTCTGTGGCAATTCCCTTATTGTATTTGTGAATAAGCTTAAGGAAATATTTTTTGTATTTATTATCCATCAACATGTGCTATACTACTAAGAGTATGCATCATGGCAATTAGCCCAGTCATAAATTAACTTTTTTTTAACAATCAGAATAAATGTAACTGTTCACAGCTTATCATACACAGTTAGGCATGGATCGTTACATTTTCGTGGGTTTGATCCATGAGTAATAGTGCTCATCATAATTCCGAATCATACGATCGCATTTATTTCAAAAAATTTGTCATGTAACCGAGTAGAATTGGTGTCTGCGTCATTAAACTGACATGGCTTTGTGCAGGAACGATGGCTAATTGTGATTTTGGCATTGGGCTGAGATCTGCGGAAACACCGCCACCCAATAACTGGTAGGTTTTCATTAATTCTATTTTGTCTAAGCCGTCGTTATCGCCTGATATGATCAGGACCGGTGCGGTGATCTTCGCGATATTGGCATCGCCCATATCGAATGAGGTCTTCAGAAAGGCGATCATCTGTTCTATAAACGGTGCCCACTTTGTTTTATCAGGCGCCTCCGCATCGTAGGCCGTTTTCAGCGGGCTGTTGGCCAGAATTTCAGGTGTGAAACCTTTGAACGCGCTGGTGACCTGGGGAAGCCAGCCGGTACTTTTATAAGTAGAAGAGATGATCACTAATTTGTTGACCCGCTGTGGGTAATTGACGATGAACTGGTAAGCCACGGAGCCGCCCATGCTATACCCTACGATATCAGCACTGTCAACTTTCAGGTGATCCATTACGCCGGCGACATCACCAGCCAGGGTAGCCAGGTCCATTTTTCTAGCTGAATACGGGGTGTGCCCGTGTCCCTGGAATTCCATCGCAATTACTTTTCTTGTTTTTGACAATTCGGGTATGATCTTGGCCCAATTGTCGGCAATGGTCATAAAAGCGCCATGCAGCAGCACGATGGGTTTACCCTCGCCATACACTTCGTAATAGACCCTGATACCGTTAACCGGGGCGTACCCGCTGCTTACTGGTTGTAATGGCTGTGCGTTTGCTGCAGCAGCGATCAGCAGCAGGAGGACCAGCATTTTCAGTTTTTTCATTTTTCGATCAGTTTTAATATTTCTTGCAAGTTGTTCAAGGTCATCGTGAGCGCTTCCTGGAAGCCCAATTCGATCATTTTCTCCAGGCGGGCAAGGGATTCGTTATAAATAGCGATACGCACGGTGGTCCGGCCATTTTGTTCGCTAAAGGTATGGTCCCATTCCGAACCCGGCAATTGGCGATTTTCGTCTTTATCAGCGAACGTATTGTACATTTTAAAATGGGTGATCGGTGTGATGGCGATATATTCCTGGACGATCCAGCCCGCAGCGGTGCCGTCGGGGCCGATCATCGCGTAAAATCTTCGCCCGCCGACCTTAAAATCCATGTATTTGGTTTGGGCGCGCATGGGTGCAGGTGCGTTCCATTGGTCCAGTAGTTCGGCTTTGGTAAAGGCATCCCATACCAACGCCTGCGGGGCGTCAAATTCCCGGGTGATCTTCACCATTTTGGCCGCCTTGTCAATGTTAAAATCAAATAGCAGATCCTTGTTCATTTTTCCTGTTTTTTTAGGGTGGATAATAATTCGTCAAGTTGATTAAACTGCGTTTCCCAGTTTTTCCTGAACTGGTCCAGCCAGTGGTCAAAT
>JBQCIS010000410.1:0-25113 GCA_051953515.1 Mucilaginibacter sp. | reverse complement strand
AATAATATGCATATCGAAAGCCTTAGCTTCGAACAGGACAAGAGTTTAAAGCCCGTTACAACCGAACATATAAGCATAAAAGCGCCGGAATATGCTTCAATAACCGATGGTAAATTATATTTTTTGCCAACTGCCACTACACGTATTATGCGGATACCGCCACAGGTTCATAATCGGACAACGGACACCTACATTAACGATGGATATATTGAAGATGACGAAATATCATTTTTGCTGCCGGCCGGTTACCGTATGGACAGCGAACCGCTAAATGTTGATATTAAAAAACCATTCGGGACTTATCAGGAGACATCGGAGTTAAAGGATGGTAAGCTGATCTATCACCGCGTATTTAAGCTGATCGGCGGCACTTACTCAAAAGATACTTATCAGGATCTGGTAGATTTTTTCAGCGACGTTTATGATCACGATAGCCAGAACCTAACCTTTGTTAAAAATTAGGCTGTATATCACAATACCGAGTATAATGCCTACCACCATAATTACATAGAGCATGATCTCGTTACCGGCAAAACGCTTGTATTTTGTCCAAAAGAATAGTCGTTTTTAGGCTTTTCCATACCGGCACAAAGGTACAACTTATGCAGAAAATTGTGTTAGTTATTTTGAGTGCCCGCGTCTGCCGATACCGTCCCGGTAAGATCGGTTACTGAACCGCAGCGTGAGAAATATTTATAAATAGCGCCATGAAGCGGCACAATAATTACACCTTTTGTTGAACTGGCGTGCACGATATACCCGTTTTGCAGATAGATACCAACATGACTGAACTTTTTACCATCAAAATCAAAGAAAACCAGATCGCCTTCCTTTAAGTCTTCTTCATATTCACGCTTAATAACCGTGATCTGTTTGCTGGTCATGCGCGGAATAGTAATGCCATAAACCTGTTGTTCAAGCAGAAAAGCAAGTCCTGAACAATCGATACCATCCCTATCCAGACCACCAAACCTGTATGGTGTACCCATCCATTGATCTATAAATGCATATAGGCGACCATTTTGAATAGCGCTTTTATCAACTCCCATTATCTCGGAGTACTTTTCGGCTATGCTGGTCTGAGGTTTTACAACCTCTCCTGGTTCACCTTTCATTACTGCGCGGCGCGAATGGCAGGAGCTAAAAAAAATAATTGCGGCTACAAAAATCGGAAATAACTTTAAGCAGCGGTTAAGTTTCATACTATAAAGTTAACAGCGAGGCATTCAATTGGGTTATAGGATATTTTAAACATATCCACATTTGGCTCAATATCTGGTTACCCTTTTATCAGCCGTTGTATCTCGTCAAGCTTCATTAGCGCCTCTACAGGTGTTAAGGTATTCACATCAAGATTATTTAAAGTATCCCGAATTTTTACCAGAACAGGGTCGTCAATACTGAACATTTGCATCTGCACCGCCTGCTTTTGCACTTTACGGATGCTCTCTTTAATATGTTCTCCGCCGGTACGTTCATTTTCCAGCTTTTTAAGTATTTCGTTGGCGCGGCTCAGCACCTTAGGCGGCATACCCGCCAGTTTAGCCACGTGGATACCAAAACTATGCTCGCTACCGCCCGGAACAAGCTTGCGCAGAAATATAACCTGGTGGCCAACTTCCTTAACCGAAACATTAAAGTTTCTTACCCTCGGGAATGAATTGGTTAATTCATTCAACTCGTGATAGTGTGTAGCAAACAGTGTTTTTGCTTTGGCGGAAGGATGATTATGCAGATACTCTGCAATGGCCCAGGCTATAGAGATACCATCGTAAGTGGAAGTGCCGCGGCCAATTTCATCCAGCAGAATCAAACTTCTGTCTGAAATATTATTGAGGATGCTTGCCGTTTCGTTCATCTCCACCATGAAGGTCGATTCGCCTGACGACAAATTATCCGAAGCCCCTACCCTTGTAAATATCTTATCCACCAAACCTAATGTTGCTGCCTTTGCGGGAACAAAGCAGCCCATTTGCGCCATTAACACGATCAGGCCGGTTTGCCGCAGTAATGCCGACTTACCCGCCATATTCGGGCCGGTAATAATGATGATTTGTTGCGTTTCCGAATCGAGATAAACATCGTTGGTAATATAGGATTCGCCCAGTGGCAGGTTCTTTTCAATTACCGGGTGGCGGCCTCCTTTTATATCAATTATCCGGCCTTCGTTTATATTAGGTTTAACGTAATAATTTTTATCAGAGATATTGGCAAAGTTAAGCAGTACATCCAGGCGGGCAATCAGGTGCGCGTTGAGTTGTATCGGCTTGATATATTCGGTAAGCGAATAAAGCAGGTCATTATAAAGTCTGGTTTCCAGCGCCAGTATCTTTTCCTCTGCGCCCAGTATCTGTTCTTCGTATTCCTTCAGTTCCGGCGTAATGTAGCGCTCGGCATTTACCAGCGTTTGCTTACGTATCCAATCAGCAGGCACCTTATCACGATGCGAATGCGTTACTTCCAGATAATAGCCAAAAACATTATTGAATGATACCTTTAACGAAGGTATACCAGTGATCTCGGCCTCACGCTTCTGTATTTCCAACAGATAGCCCTTGCCTCCGAAAGCAATTTTTCGCAATCTGTCCAGTTCCTCGTTCAAGCCGTCATTCATCACGCCGCCCTTTGCGATCAATACTGGTGGCTCAGGATTCAGTTCACGCTCTATTTTATCACTAATAGAGGTGCATGGGTTTAATTGTTCGGCAATTGCTTTTAACGGTGCACTACCAGCAGCCTCACACAAACGCTTAATGCCTTCTATGGCCTTTAATGACTTTTTCAGCTGGCAAACCTCACGCGGGTTAGCTTTCTGCAATCCTATCTTGGAGATCAGCCTTTCCAGGTCACCTATCTGCCGGATATCATGCTGCAATGTTTCTCGCAATTCCTCCTGCGACATGAGGTACTCAACCACGCTTAACCTGTCGTTTATCGGCTTTAGTTCCTTCAGCGGCATCACTATCCAGCGGCGCAGCATCCTTGCGCCCATTGGCGAACAGGTATGATCGAGAACCTCAGCCAGGGTCAGCGCGTTTTCATTTGCTGAGCCTACCAATTCCAAATTTCGGATGGTAAACCTGTCGAGCCATAGATAACGGTCTTCTTCGATCCTTGAAATGGCCGAAATATGCTGCAGGTTACGGTGTTCAGTCTCATTCAAATAATGCAGCGCTACACCAGCAGCCACAATACCCAAAGTCAGCTTTTCGATACCAAATCCTTTGAGCGACTTTACGCCGAAATGCTTCAGCAGCGTCTCTCCCGCATAATCGCCGGTGTAAGGCCAATCGTCCAGCATGTAAGTATAAAAGCGGTCGCCATATTTCTCGCGGAAATCGCTATTTCGGCTTTTAGGAAAAATCACTTCGCTTGGCGAGTAACTTTGCAACAGCTTGTCGATGTAATCGCTGTTGCCTTGTGCGCATAAAAATTCGCCGGTAGATATATCAATTAGCGCAATACCGATACTGTTCTTTTCAAAATATAACGAAGCGAGGTAATTATTGCTTTTTTGATGAAGGATATTATCGCTTACGGCAACACCAGGCGTAACCAGTTCGGTAACGCCACGTTTTACAATGGTTTTGGTGGTTTTAGGATCTTCCAACTGGTCGCAGATCGCAACGCGCTGACCAGCCCTTACCAGCTTTGGCAAATAAGTTTCCAGCGAGTGGTGCGGGAATCCTGCCAACTCAATATGCGTGGCAGCACCGTTGGCCCGCTTGGTAAGCACAATGCCTAAAATACCGGCGGCCTTAACAGCATCTTCGCCAAATGTTTCGTAAAAATCACCTACGCGGAAAAGCAGCAGTGCACCGGGGTACTTCGCTTTTATCACGTTGTACTGCTGCATCAGGGGCGTTTCCTTAGTTTCCTTTGCCAAGCTAATTCCTTAATTTTCGATAGCCGGTAAAATTAAGGTATTGGCTGATGTTTAGCGGATTTGTTGAAAATTAGGATGTGTGTGGATTAGTAGAAGCATTTAATTAAAAAAGCGCTTATGTTAGGTATAAGCGCTTTTTAATGTGGTATTACTGATTTACTTCTTTTCAGACTGCTGAGTGCTGTTTATCTGTTCAATAAACTGATCGGGCGTTTCGTCCGGATAGCCATCCCAGGTGCGCAGTACCTTGCCATTTTCATCTACCAATAAAGTATACGGAAATTTGCCCTCTGAATTGTATTTGTCGGCCAGGGCTTCGTTCAATTTTATCTGCTCCGCGCTTGGCTGATTTTTCTTTTGGCGGGGAAAATCTGCACGAACCAGCACCAAATGGTCTGAAGCATAACTTTCAAACGTATTTGATTCCAGTATTTCTTTGCGCAGCCTTATACATGGCCCGCACCAGTCTGAACCTGAAAAGCTGATCAGAATTAACTGATGTTTCTCATTAGCTTCCTTTTTCGCTTCGCTGAAATCGCCCAGCCATGTCACATTTCCTGCTGTAAACAGCATCATCAAACTCACTAATATCAATTTCATATTTTATTCTGTTTTTATTTAAATGTTAAACCAACTGATACCACATCCGATACCAGATCTGTCGTCTGCGAATAATGCCCGTATCGTATCTCCATATCGTGCAAACCCTGCCAGCCGAAAACCCCTTTAGGCGGTGCTATCCTGAATCCTACACCAAAAAACTGGCTGTTGAATTTTGAATATTCATAGTTACTGGTGTAATATACATCCGTAGGGTTGTGTTCCTCATACGGCGCGAAATACTTCGCAGCCGATTGCTGATAAAACCTGTAAAAGGGCGATATGGAAAAGAACGGTGTGATCTTATACGGAACTTCCAGGCCAATAGTATTCGATTTTATGCCCCAATCATCCTGGTAATAACGATAATATGACCGTATGATGATGTTGTCACCCAAAAAGTAATTTAGTCTGAAGCCAAGCGGTAATTTAAAGCGCGATGAAGGCAGCTTTTCAATAGTATCTTTCCCGGTATTAAAATATACACGGTGGAACGGTAATCCTAAATACCCCGTCTGCCCTACTATATCGCCGAGCAACATGATCTGTAAACGCTCATTGATCTGCTGCGAATATGATAATGCGGCCGTAAGCGTGGTACGTGGGCTGCTTGGAATATTCCGCCTTGAATTAAACTCGCCATCGCCTGATAATACACTTCCGCTGGCAGTAGTGATCACTGTTCCTGAACCCGATGAACTAATTGTAGACTGCGGAACAAATTCGGAAGGATAAATAAGCTTTACACGATCAAAATATCCCTGTAGTTTCGCGCTAAACTCGCCATTCTTGTGGTCTGTTTTAATCGAAAAATGCAAATCTGCACCAAGTGAGTTATAGTTATACTCGCCGGAGTAATAAGCACCTACACCAATGGTATTGCCGGTTTTGGCACTTTCAAAGGTATAATCTACCGACGGGTATATACGTGTACCGTTAGCTCTGGAAGCGCCGGTTGCCGAAACATAAGCCTGGGATGCTGCCGTATGATAATCAAAACCCATACCTACATCGAGATGGTTTTTGTTTTCATTATTTCCCAGCCATATCATATTTAGATCAAGACCGTTGGACAAGTCAGTCACATGTTCTGATCCAATGCCACCCGTTACCGCAGAGTGGAAACCGTTTTGCCAATAATAACTGGATACAAAATCTATTTCATCAACTTTTAAACTTCGGGGATTGTAAGTATTTGTATCAGGCTCAACAGGAGCATACAAACTAAATATATTTTTTGCTGAGGTATCTTGCTTTACCTGTGCCGATACGTTTAAACGGCAAATAAGGGCGAACCCTATAACTGACAAATATGCTTTCTTCATCTTTTCTGTTTAATCAGTTACAACCGCATCCGCCACCTGTTTTACCTGCATTGGCGCCTGAAGCCGCCTCGCGGTATGACTCGAAATTCAGCTCGTTCTTTTCCACCTTGCGGTTGCCTAACGCCATTTCCGAATCATTCAGCCGGCTTTTTTGGTATTCCTTTAAATGCACACAGGACGATACCGCAAGCATACCTGCAAGTAATAGCAATCCGCTCATCAATCGTTTAATCATAATAGGGATATTATTTTATTTTTATATTTTTCGATGTATATAACTTATTATCGTCATCAATTATTATGGCTTCGATGTTTTTCATCTGGTTAATCATATCAAGCCCGGCATTTATGCCCATAATTGTTACCGGCGTTGCCATCGCATCGGCTATTTCGGCATTAGTAGTAATAATGGTGACACTTTTTATGCCCGTTACCGGTAAACCTGTACGCGGATTGATAGTATGCGAATACTTTTTACCGCCTATCATTACAAACTTTTCATAATTACCTGATGTAGCTACCGCCATATTACTAATGTTCATGTACGAAAACACGTGACTTTTGTTGTTAGGGTCAGTTATGGCGATAGTCCATTGACTGCCATCTGGTTGAAGCCCCCAGGTGCACAAATCGCCCGAGGCATTTACAACGCCACTTTCAACGCCTTGCGCCATCATTACCTGCCTGGCGCGTTCGGCAGCATAGCCTTTTCCTATACCACCAAAGCCTATACGCATTCCCTTTTCTTTTAAAAAGACCGTGCAAGCTTCGTTATTGAGGATGATGTTTTTATAATTGATCAGCCTAACCATCAGTTTTGCCGTTTCGCGATCAGGCAAGGCGGTCATTTGCTGGTCGAAGTTCCACAAGCGTTTATCTATCGAGCCATACGTAATATCAAAGGCTCCCTGTGTAAGATCAGATATGCGGACAGAACGGGCAATCAGCTCAAACGTTTCGCGGCTTACCTCAACCGGCGCAACACCAGCATTGGCATTTACGCGGTTTGTTTCGCTGTCATCAGCAAAAGTGGTAAGCAGGCGTTCTATACGTTGTATTTCAGCAATCCCGGCGTCTATACGTTCATTTGCCCATTGTTCATCAGCAGCAACTACGCTTAGCTCAAAGCGGTTACCCATTAGTTTACATGTTCTTTTAAATATGGCTGACACTGCGATCATATATATCATTAAACGCCGAAGAATCCCAACGGTTTAACACAAGTTTAGTGTTACATTCTGTAATTAAAATGAAAAAAGGCAGGTCGCCGCCTGCCTTTTTAATATTTAACAAATATTAACATTTCATTACACTTCGTGTTTGCCGCCATTCACCATATCAGATATAATGCCCGGACTATCTTTCCGCTCGGCTAAAAATACACCCGCCAAATGAACTACTATAAAAGCCAATATAAGATACATGGTAAAGGAATGTACTTCCCTTATCCAATGCATGGATTTAAGCAACGGCACATCATCCTCAAAAGCAAGGGAAAGGCCTGTTAAAACCATCACCAGCAACATCAGGTAAAATGCAGCATATAAGGCTTTTACCCAAAACTCATGGAGGGCGGTTTCACGCTGCTTTTTCACTATAAAATACTGTTTGTAAGCGCTTTTTATTTTACGTATCAGTTTCTGATCTGCCAACTGGAAAAGTTCCATTATCAGCCTAAACAATAATAAAGCCGCCAAAGTATAGCCAAAATAAATATGCACCGTCCATATTTTATCGCTGATGGCGTGTGCTGCAGACCGGGCCTGGTCGGTGGTTACCGTAACGCCCGCATCGGTAAGCTGTTTTTGAATAAGCGGGGCATTATTTCTTGATTTAAGAACCGTTGAGTTTAATAATACGGTGAGTAACGAGCCGGTAATAACCAGCGTGTTCAGCCAATGCCATAAACGCAGCGACGCTGAGTTCTTTTTAATGTGATGCGAGTTGAGATCTCGGCGTTTGGGTTCGATTACAGTCATATATATGCAATTTATTATACCGTTAAGGTCACATTTAAATTTGTAGAAAATCTGGAGTTCCAGTTCTTAACGTTAATAAAATCTGATATGATTTTGTTTTGCCTATTTAAATATCTTCAGCAAACTCCCCCAAAACCAGCTTTCATCAGCTTTTATCATGGTATCAAAGGTTTTGTCTACGTTTTTAGCCAGCTTATTTATATCGGTTACCGATTTGTTAAAGGTTTTAAACTGCGGATCTTTTGCATCACCCTTAACTTTGGCCAGTTCATCCAAAACTTTTAAAACAGGCTCCAGCTCGCGTTTGCGGCGTTCTTTCGCCACCTGCCGGGCAATGTTCCATACATCTTTATCGGCATAAAAATATTCCTTCCGCTCACCTGCTTTATGCCTTTTCTCAACAAGGCCCCATCCTATAAGGTCGCGCAGGGTCATGTTGGCATTACCACGCGAGATCTTAAGTTCTTCCATTATTTCTTCAGTGGTAAGCTCTTCAGGTGTAATCAAAAGCAAGGCATGCACCTGTGCCATGGTACGGTTTATCCCCCATTCGCTGCCCAGCCTTCCCCATGATTCAATAAATTTATCTCGTGCCTCTGCTAATTCCATATTACAATGATAAAAATAATAATTAAACTTTCAAATATTTCTGAAAACATATAATTAAGTGATTCGCTTAAAAAATTTTAATATAAAGTGAAAAACATGAAACAAATAAAACTATTTAGCGTATCTAATAAGTTTATAAGCCGATCATATCAGCATTGAATAACAGTTAATATACTTGGGTGAATGAATCAACTGGAGCAATCTGCTATCCCGTTAACAGATGAATTTAAATTAATTGCCAATAGTGTCCCTGCAATGATTTGGAGCGCAGGCGCAGATAAAGCAAGAAACTTTTTTAATACGAGCTGGCTGCACTTTACCGGACAGACCGTACAACAGAAACAGATTGATCATTGGACAAGAAACGTGCATCCCGACGATCTGGACGATCTGTTAAATAACTTCAATACCGCATTTGAAAGGCGTAGTGAATTTAAAACTCAATACCGGTTATTGCGAAATGATGGTGTTTATCGGAAGATACAGGACAACAGCGTACCGCATTACACATCTGATGGCAGCTTTGCCGGATATATTGGCAACTGCACCGACATAGAAGAACTACAGGTTACCAAGAGAATTAAAGAGGAACCTATTGATACAGAAGCATTGCAAAAAGGGCAGGCTATGCTGGCTGCGATCATCGAATCGTCTGAAGATGCGATTATAAGTAAAACACTTCAGGGGATGATCACGAGTTGGAATAAAGCTGCTGAACGTGTATTTGGCTATAGCGAACATGAAACGTTGGGCAAACATATTTCGCTTATTATCCCAAACGAAAGGCTATCTGAAGAAGATATTATTATTGGCAAAATAAGAAATAACGAGAGTCTCGAACATTTCGAAACCATACGGCTCACCAAGTATGGTAAACTAATACCTATATCGCTTACCGTATCGCCCATTCGCGATAGAAATGGCCAGGTGATCGGCGCTTCAAAGATCGCGCGCGACATAAGCCGAACTAAGGAAGCAGAAGAAAAGCTACAAAATTATGCCGAAAAAATGGAGATACTGAACACCATTGGTCAGGTAATCTCTGCAGATCTTGATGCACAGGCGATCTTACAAAAAGTAACAGATGCTACCACACAATTAACCGGGGCTGCATTCGGCGCATTTTTCCATAAGGTGGTGAATGAAAATGGCGAATCGTACATGCTATATTCTTTATCCGGCGCACCGCGTAACGCATTTGATAAGTTCGGTATGCCACGCAATACACAAATTTTTGATAATACATTCAGTGGAAAAGGCATTGTGAGATCTGATGATATTACCCAGGATCCTCGATATGGCCACAACCACCCCTACCATGGAATACCAGAAGGGCATCCGCCGGTGATAAGTTACCTGGCAGTGCCTGTGATATCAAAAACAGGAAATGTTTTGGGCGGGTTATTCTTCGGCCATGCAGAGGCTGGCAAATTTACAAAAGAGCACGAAAATTTAGTAGCAGGCATTGCTGCACAAGCAGCTTCGGCGCTTGATAATGCCAAGCTTTACGAAGAAGTAAAACAGCTAAACGCAAAAAAGGACGAGTTTATAGGCATGGCAAGCCACGAACTTAAAACGCCTGTAACCAGTGTAAAAGGCTATCTGCAAATAATTGAACGCGACCATCAAATGGAAAGCCGGACAAGGCAGTTTGTTAGTAAAGCATTACAACAGGTAAACAAACTATCATCCCTGGTATCTGATCTGCTCGATGTATCAAAAATACAGAGCGGTAAGCTGCCTTTTTCATATAGTTCTTTCGACGTAAACCTCTTATTAAAAGATGTTGGGGAAATGATAGAACAGTCAAATCCAACATATCAAATTGAATATAACCTGGCGCCAGCAGAGATTAATATGGAAGCTGACCAACAGCGGATTGAACAGGTGATCATCAACCTCATCTCCAATGCTATAAAGTACTCGCCCAATTCAAAAAGGGTTATTATAGGCTCGGTTGATCTGCATGATAAAGTGCAGGTTTCTGTTCAGGACTTTGGCATCGGAATTGAAAAAAACCATCTCGACCGCATTTTCTCGAGGTTCTACCGTGTAGAAAACCTGGCATCGCACATGTCAGGACTGGGTATTGGGTTGTATATCTCGCAGGAAATTATTAAACGTCACAAAGGCCAACTCTGGGTTAACAGTACACCAGGCGAAGGATCAACCTTCTTTTTCGAGATACCCAAATCAAAACATGGTAAGTAGTATTGGCATAAACGGCCCTGCAAATTGTCCTGTTTGCACCGTACAGGAGAAATTTGAGCGGTATATTTTTGTGTAAATAATTAAGGAGACAGTTATGCAAAAGATAGTTCCTTTCCTGTGGTTTGATAACAACCTTGAGGATGCCATAAAATTTTACACCTCGATTTTTAAAGATTCGGAAGTAAAAAATATCACCTATAATACCAAAAGCGCCCCGGGATCTGAAGGGGCCGCGCTTGCTGCAAGTTTCATACTTAACGGGCAGGAATTTGCCTGCTTAAATGGTGGCCCGGCTTTTAAATTCAACGAATCGGTTTCGTTTTATGTAAAATGTGAAACACAGGATGAAATAGATTATTACTGGAGCAGGCTTACCGAAGATGGCGGCCAGGAAAGCCAGTGTGGCTGGCTGAAAGATAAATTTGGCCTGTCGTGGCAAATAACCCCGCCTTTACTCATCAAATATATAAGTGACCCAGACCGCGAAAAAGCAGATCGTGTAATGCAGGCTATGATGAAGATGGGAAAAATCATCATTAAAGATATAGAAGACGCATATACCGGCTGATTTTATATCAGCAAACACTCAACCCTGTGCGCCAGAACGATCTCATCACATGGCGACCATGTGAAGATGGTAAAGCGCCCGTCTTGCGAAGCGACCAATGCGAATGCATCGCGCTGGTCGTAAACAAATTGCGCAGCAGAAAAGTGCCTGGTTCCGCCGTAGGTTGAGGGGGAAATGGTTAAAGGCTTAGCATCCACCGTAGGTTCGGTAAGCAACATCTTTTTAACAGACTCCCTTCCCGGCGATCGTGTTATTTTAGCGCCGAATGCCAGTACCTCATGTTTATCGTTAATTATCGTTGCGCCATCAACGGCTGTAAGGCCCGCAATGCCTTCAATCTCTTCTTCCAGATCATCCTGCCAGGCAGGCAGGTTATGTTCTTCCACTTCGCGTACCATTAATTCAGAAAGTCCCCTGAAAGCGGGCATTACCGGATATGAGACAGGTTGAATAATAGATTCGCGCCACTTGTCATGTGCCGAGGGAACAACCAGCAATATCCCGCCCCGGCCATGGGCCCGCATAGAAACAGCCAGTTGAACATGCAGCTTTACGGATTTCCCCCACGCTTCTGTAGCAAAACCCAACAATGTATGCAGTATATCGGGGCAATCAGGCATCCAGCGGCTTTTATCGTCAACAATCTTTATGCTATCGCCCTGCAACACAGCCACATTTACAAATTTGCCAAAGCCGTCAATTCTCCTGTGTTTAATTACCAGCAGCCCCGGCTCTACAACTTCCAGCACAAAACAAAAACCCGGGATATCCTGCGTAGTGCCCCATATATATAATTCGCCGTCACGCTGCCATACACCAAGGTGTATGCCCGGCCGTTCAACAGCCGGCGAAAGCTTGTTCAATATCTCGGCGGTTAATGAAAGCGGATATTCAAAAAGCAACGGCTTACTGGCGCTTTCAGGGGGCAAAAAGGCAAGTGATATTTTAGGTGAATGTCCTTCTTCCCTACGCAAACTGGCCCAAAACGTGGTATCAATTATCGTTTCTATGATCTGCCGTGAAGGTTCAGGCGCCAGATTTTTTTCGCCCTGGTCTGCCGCGGCTGCCAGTTGATGCATAAAATGATGTTCAATGGCTGCCGACACTTTACGCGCCGCTTTATATGTAGGATATGCTGAAGAACTTTCTGTCTGGATACTCATGGTAGTTAGCGCGGTTAAGCGTGGGTTAAAATTAGGTGGTATTTTCTCCCCATGCAAATAGCTACCAAAATTATGACGATAGGATGCTCCGTTACGGTTTCTTCTTGCCCCTCTTTGGGTTCTGTGGTGCAGTATGCCCTTTCGCCTCACGATCGGCTTTGTTTTGCGCGTGCGATTCGGCTATATCATATTCCAATTCCGGATCGATATTGGCCGATTCCACCTGACGGGCTTTTTCCATCAGCATTTCATGATTTTCCTGCAACCATGCCAGTTGCTTTTTACCGTAAGAGAATTTGGTGAATACAACAAACAGCACAGGTACAATAAATATAGAGATGGTTGATGAAGCGATCATACCGCCTAACACAGTCCATCCAATGGTATTTCTTGATGCCGCGCCCGCCCCTGTAGCCAAGGCCAAAGGCAATACGCCTAATATGAACGCCATTGAGGTCATGATAATAGGTCGCAAGCGCAAGCGTACCGCTTCGATGGTCGATTCAATAAGCTCTTCACCCCTATCTACCCTGATCTTGGCAAATTCAACAATCAGGATAGCGTTTTTGGCCGAAAGGCCTATTAAGGTGATCAAGCCTATTTGTGCATAAACATTGTTTGTAAGCGGTATATTTATTGTAAGCGCAAGTATAGCGCCAAACGCGCTGATAGGCACAGCAAGCAATACCGAAAACGGCACCGACCAGCTTTCATATAAAGCCGCAAGGAACAAAAAAACGAATATTATGGAGAACATGAAGATATAAACCGTAATAGAACCGGCCTTTATCTCCTCGTAACTTAATCCGGAAAACTCATAGGTATAGCCACGTGGTAATGTTTTGGCAGCTTCGCGCAGTGCATTCAGCGACTGGCCGCTGCTGTAGCCTTCAGGTATGGCACCATCCACTTCAGCTGAGCGGAAGATATTGAAGTGAGAGATTAATGGCGGCGCAATAGTTGCCTTATAAGAGATAACGGTACTGAGCGGCACCATCTGCTTTGCCGAATTCCGGACATAAAATTTGTCCATGTTGGATATCAGCGTCCTAAAACTGGTATCCGCCTGTACAACAACGTGGTAGGTGCGATTATATAAGGTAAAGTTATTTACAAACAAACTCCCCATGTATGCCTGCATGGTTGAAAATACATCGGAGATATTTATGCCCAGCTTTTCGCATTTCTCCCTGTCAACAGTAAGGTCGTAGCTTGGCGTATGTGCCGAAAAGTAGCAAAACGCGGTTGAGGAGGCCGGATTTTTTTGAGCGACCGAAACAAACTTGTGTACCGCCTTTTCAAACGCATGGATATCATCGGTAGAGTTGCCCTGTTCTATTTGTATGGCAAAGCCCGCAGCAATACCTATACCGCGAATAGGCGGTGGTTGTATAACAACTACCGTAGCGTTTTTAATACCGGCTCTGGCTACCTTCTTTTTAATAGCCATGGTGATGCCCTGCAACGAGGTTTGCGGTGTAGTACGCTCATCCCACGGCTTAAGCATAATAAACATGGAGCCGCTGTTTGACGTAGCCCCGCCATTAAGAATATTAAAACCCGACGACGCCGTGTAATGCAGTATGCCCGGTGTAGAGCTTATTATCTTCATCAATTTCTGCATTACTGCTACCGACTGTGCTGTAGACGATGCATCCGGTAATTGATAAGTAATGTACAAACGGCCGCCATCCTCGCTGGGAACAAAACCCGACGGCTTCTTGATGAACATAACGTATGTACCCGCACATATCCCAGCCAAAACCAACAGCACTAACCAGTAATACTTTATGCATTTTTTTACGCCGTTGGCATATTTTATCGTCAGCCAATCAAAAAGATGGTTAAACCAATTAAAAAATTTATCCGCCCAGCCAGAAACTGTGCCTATGATGCCTTTACTGTGCGACTCGTGGTGCGACGGACGCAAAAGCAGTGTACATAAAGCTGGCGTAAGCGACAAGGCAACAAATGCCGAAATCATAACCGATATGGCTATTGTAATGGCAAATTGCTGGTACAGGCGCCCTACAATGCCTGGTATAAAACCTACCGGCACAAAAACAGATGCCAGTATAAGCGCAATAGCAACAACCGGCGCGGATATTTCCTTCATGGCATGGTATGTCGCTTCTTTTGGCGACATGTGCTGCTCATCTATATAATGCTGCACCGCCTCTACCACAATAATGGCGTCATCCACCACAATACCTATGGCCAGCACAAAACCAAACATGGTTAGTGTATTGATGGTGAACCCTAATGGAATAAAGAAGCAGAATGTACCCATGATGGATACCGGAATAGCAACGATAGGAATAATGGTTGAGCGCCAGTTTTGCAGGAAAAGGAAAACAACCATTGCCACTAAGGCGAGGGCTTTTAACAGCGTACCCAGTACCTCCTGCATTGAAACCTTGATAATGGTTATCGACTCAAAAGGAACAGCATAATCAATATCAGAAGGAAAAGATCTTTTAAGGATCTTCAGTTCGTTATAAACATTATCTGCTGTTTGTAAGGCATTGCTTCCGGGTGTTTGAAAGATCTGTAAAACAGACGTACGGTGCCCGTCAATAAACGAATTGCTTGAAAAAGTGAACTTACCCAGTTCAACCCTCGCAATATCTTTCAGGTAAACCATGTGCCCTGTTGTGGGATCGGTTTTCACAATGATCTTCTGGTATTGACCTGCTTTACTTAGCATACCGTTTACCAAAATACCCGTCTCAAATGCCTGCGACGATTTTTGTGGCGGCGAACCCACAGATCCGGCAGCTACATATTGGTTTTGCGAATTAAGCGCAGCAACCACATCGGCAGGCGTAATACTGTACGCCGCCATTTTATCAGGATTCAGCCATACACGCATACTAAACTGGTCGGCACGAGCCGTTACATCCCCCACGCCCGACACGCGTAATATAGCATCCTGTATATAGGTACTGGTATAGTTGTCCAGAAACGTAACGTTGTGCGTACCCTTTGGCGAATAGATAGCCACAAGCATCAGCATGTCCGGGTTACTGGCCCGGATATTCACCCCAAGTTTACTCACTACTGACGGTAATTCCGGCGACGCAATACCTACTCGATTTTGTACGTTAAGGGCTGCAATGTGCACATTAGTGCCTATCCCGAAGGTAACCCTTACGTTCATTCCACCGCTGTTGGTACTGGTACTTTGCATATATTCCATACCTGGTGTACCGTTTACCTGCTCCTCGATAGGCGTAACAACGGTTTGCTCAACGGTTTGCGCATCCGCGCCGGTATATGAACCTGAAACAGAAACGCTGGGTGGCGATATATTGGGGTATTGATCGACCGCGAGATTATCAAGGCATATCAACCCCGCTATTATCAATACAAGAGAGATAACAATGGCGGTAACAGGCCTTTTGATAAACGTATTCGCGATCATCCTTTATTTGGATTTACTTAATTCACGTGCCTTGTGCAATTCAAACTCCAATTCAGGGTCGATATTCTGCGCTTCAACTTTACGTGCTTTTTCCATGAGGCTTTCGTGATGGGTCTTCAGGTATTCCAGCTTTTCTTTGCCGTATGATACCTTAGTAATGAGCACATACAACACGGGCACCACAAATATAGCTATGGTTGATGCGGCAAACATACCGCCCAACACGGTATAACCAATAGTACGGCGCGCAACGGCACCTGCACCTGTTGCCAATACCAGCGGCAGCACACCGAGGATAAATGCCAGCGATGTCATGATAATTGGCCGCAAACGCAGGCTTACGGCATCAAGCGTGGATTGTATCAGGTCCTCGCCCCTGTCGACTCGCACTTTGGCAAATTCTACTATCAGGATGGCGTTCTTGGCCGCCAAACCAATCAGCGTGATCAAACCAATCTGCGCATACACGTTGTCGGTTAAGCTCGGTACCAGCCATAGAGCAAAGATCGCCCCGAACGCTCCTATAGGTACAGCCAGCAGTACCGAGAACGGCACCGACCAGCTTTCGTACAAAGCGGCCAGGAACAGAAATACAAAAGTGATAGAGAACAGGAAGATATACACGGTGGTTGAACCGGCTTTTTCTTCCTCATAGCTCAATCCCGAAAACTCATAAGTATAACCTTCCGGCAGCATAGTGCTGGCGATCTTTTGTACCGCCGCAAGCGCTTCATTACTGCTATGCCCCGGCGCCGAGGCGCCATCGATTTCCGCGGTACGGAAAATGTTAAAGTGCGAGATAAGCGGAGCCGCATCTGTAGGCCCGTAGCTTACCAGAGTACCCAATGGCACCATGGTACCAACGGAGTTGCGCACGTAGTATTTGTTCATATCCGTTATCATGGTGCGATAAGCTGTATCAGCCTGTACTACAACGTGAAACGTACGGTTATAAGTAGTAAAATCGTTAATATACAAACTGCCCATATAGGCCTGTATGGTAGTAAACACATCGCCAACGTTCACACCCAGTTTCTCGCATTTTTCACGATCGACCGTCAGGTTATAGTTTGGCGTGTGTGCGCTGTAAAAGCTGTATGCTCCCGAAATGGCCGGGTTTTTATTACAGGCTGCAACAAATTTATTCACCACATCCTGAAACTGCTGCAGGTTGTCGCTGGTACTGCGTTGTTCCACCTGCACGCTGAAACCTACTGTGGTACCTACGCCCGGGAGCGGCGATGGCTGTATCACTTCCACATTAGCATTGCGGATACCGGCATCGGCTATTCGCCTGCGCAGTACGTCCATAATTCCCGGCACCTGTTCGCTGTCTTTTCCGCGTTCATCCCACGGTGCAAGCTGGCAGTAAATAGTACCATTGTTTGAGTTACTGGCATTGGTTACTACGTTAAGGCCCGATAGCGCCGCGTAATGCGCTACGCCTGGGGTACTACCCACCACACGCATCAATTTTTGCATAACCGCAACGGACTGCGCTGTAGACGATGCCGGCGGCAACTGGAAGGTTACGTACAGATTACCGTCATCCTCGGAAGGAATAAAGCCTGATGATTTTGCCTGGAACAGGAAATATGCGCCAATACAAACACAAAGCAGCAGGATAACGATATATTTTGAATGCTGGATACACTTTTTAACACCATTAGTGTACCTGGCGGTAACCCTATCAAACCAGTCGTTAAATTTATTGAACCATTTGGTAAGGCCCTTTGCCTCCTCTCCTTTTGGGGTTGGTTTGAGCAACAGCGTACAAAGCGCCGGCGTAAGCGACAACGCAATAAATGCCGAAATAATTACTGATATAGCAATAGTTATAGCGAACTGCTGGTACAAGCGGCCAACTATACCCGGTATAAATCCTACCGGCACGAACACCGCCGCCAGGATGAGGGCAATGGCCACAACCGGCGCGGAAATATCCTTCATGGCCTGGTAGGTGCCTTCTTTGGCCGTCATGCCGTCGTGGTCAATATAATGCTGAACGGCTTCAACAACGATAATGGCATCATCCACCACTATACCTATAGCCAGTACAAAGCCAAACATGGTTAAGGTATTGATGGTAAAACCTAACGGGATAAAAAAACAGAACGTACCAAAAATTGATACCGGAATAGCTAATACCGGGATAAGTGTTGAACGCCAGTTTTGAAGGAAGATAAACACCACAACCGCAACAAGACCAAGCGTTTTCAACAACGTACCCACCACATCCTGCATAGATACTTTCACTACGGTTACCGATTCAAACGGAACACTGTAGGCTACATCCGAAGGGAAAGACTGTTTCAGCTTAGCCAGCTCATCGTATACCCCTTTGGCTGTTTCCAAAGCATTACTGCCCGGCGCCTGGTAGATCTGCAAATATGAAGCACGGTGCCCATCCACAAACGAATTACTGGAAAAGGTGAATTTACCCAGCTCAACACGGGCAACATCCTTCAGGTAAACAAGTTCGCCTGTATTAGGGTTATTTTTTACAATGATGTTTTCAAATTCAGATACTTTGCTCAAGCGGCCATTCACCAAAATGCCTAACTCATAAGTCTGGCTGCTTGGCTGCGGCGGCACACCGGCTGTACCGGCTGCAACCTGCACGTTCTGCGAGTTCAGTGCGTTGATTACATCCGTTGGTGTAAGGCTGTAAGCAGCCATCTTATCCGGGTTCATCCAGATACGCATGCTGAAATCGTCCGTAAACCGGCTGATACTGCCCACTCCCGGAACACGCAACAGCGCATCCTGAACGAATATATTAGTGTAGTTATCGAGGAAGGTGATGTTATGCGAGTTTCTGGGTGCGTATATCGCGACCATCATCAGCATACTTGGGTTTACCGCACGAACGGTTAAACCTAAACGGCTTACCACCGCCGGCAACAGCGGCGTAGCAATACTTACACGATTCTGAACATCTAATGCGGCAACGTCAATATCAGTACCTATCTTGAAGGTTACATTCAGCTGCATAAGCCCGTTGTTGGTGCTGTTGCTCTGCATATATTCCATGCCCGGCGTACCATTCACCTGTTCCTCTATCGGCGTGGCAACGGTTTGTTCTACCGTTTGTGCGTCGGCACCGGTAAACTGGCCGTTTACCTGCACAACCGGCGGTGTAATATCCGGGTATTGGTCTACCGGCAGCACCAGTATACTTACCACACCCGTAATCACCAATACAATAGATATAACTATAGCAGTTACCGGCCTTTTTATGAAAGTATTAGCAATCATACACTTTTAACAATTTAAACAGATGCTTCATTTATGCTACTTTCCACCTCTGCCACCCGGGGCAATTTTGTTAGCGGTTGTTATCCGCGACCCATCGTGGAGGGTTTGCACGCCATCGGTAACAATACGTTCACCGGTATCTATACCACCTTTTATAACAATGTCAGGTCCTATAATCTGGCCCGGTGTTACTTTCTTTTCTACAGCACGCAATTGTTTTATACGATTTTTAGCCGAATCGGCACCCACTTTGGGGTTATTCACCAATGTATCTTTAGCCACAAAAACAAAATACTCGCCCATTTGCTCAACAACGGCCTTATTTGGCACTACTATCTGCGGTTTCTGATCCTGGTTATGTACACGTACATTACAGCTCATACCGGCACGCAATAACCCATCCTTATTAGGGAATACCAGCCTGAGCGTAATAGAACCTGTTTGCGGATCGACAGCACGGTCGATAATAGACAGCTTACCGGGATATGGATAGACAGAGCCATCGGGCAGGGTTATAGTAAACAGTGAATCGACAGGATGCTTGTTTAACTGCATCTTTTCGAATTTAGGAAGTTCTTTTTCGTTGATGATGAAATCGATAGCCATCGGGTCATCTGTAGAAATAGTGTTCAGCACCGTTGATCCTACCGATACTACATTACCCAACCTCACCTGGCTTATACCGATAGTACCATCAAACGGGGCATAAACTGTTGAGTAACCCAAATTGGTTTTCGCCGATCTTACAGCCTGTTCAGAAGCGAGAACTGTATTTTTTGAGTTTTCAAGCGTGATAATAGCATGATCATACAACTGTTTAGCCACCGCGTTGTATTTATTCAGGTACGCATAACGATCGGCATCCTGTTGTGATTGTACCAGCGTACCTTGCGAAACCTTGAGGTTTGCAACTGCCTGATCGTATGCCGCCTGGTAAATGCGTCTGTCTATTTCATACAGCTTCTGGCCTTTTTTTACATGGCTGCCTTCCTTAAAATATATTCCGGTGATAGCACCCTGTACTTCGGGTAGCAGGTTTACCTGCATCAGGGCTGTTGCCGTTGCGGGGTATTTATCATAGTACAAAACCTTTTTGGCTTTTACCTTTATTAAATTAACAGGCACCTCAGGACTGGCCGGGGGCTGCTTTTTGGTACATGCAGCCATTAAAACACTGCCTGCAAGCACCATATTTAATATTAATTTATTCATTTTAGGCTGTAGTTTGCGTTAATAAGTGATATCTCCCATGGCTTTTTCCAGGTCGATCTTGCTTGACAATGTCTGGAATACGGCGTTTATATAACTAATCTCTGAAGAGATGAGATTAGACTGCGCAGTTATAACATTCAAATAAGGCACTATGCCCTGTTTGTATTGCAGATCGACCACAAAATAAGTGCGGCGAGCCATATTTACGTTCTTTTGCAAAAGCGTAAGATTGAAATAATTGCTCTTATAGCTCGCCAGTGCAGTGGTATATTGTGTATATATCTGCGACTTGAGATTAGTTTCCGCCCAGTTAAGCTGCTCGCGTTGTAAATTTGCCCTGCGTTCGTTATTTATGCGGGCGAAGCCTGTAAAAATCGGGATACTGAATGAAACACCAACCAACTGGCTTGGATATGATGCTGATAACAGATCATTCAAATGATTATTCTCAAAAGCGAGGTTATAATTGTAAAAAGCCGATAAGGTTGGCAACCATGACCAACGGTAGTAACTTACCTGCTCATTTTGTATAGCCTGCTGCGTGCGTACTTGTTGATATTCAATACGCTTTTCATAATTCAGCTGTTCGGTGGTATCCAGGTGCAAATCATGGGTCATTTGCAAAGTATCAAACACCACATTAAACTGCTGTTCGGGCGGATAACCCATTAATCCCTTCAACGTGGCATATTGAGGAATAACATTTTCAACCGCTTGCTTTAAGGTTGCTATAGCATTATTTTGAGAAATGGCTGCTTCCTCATAATCGGTTTCATCTACTATTCCGCCCTTATACTGGTGGTAGGCATCTCGCAGGCTACGGCCAAGCCTTGCAGTATCTTCCCGGTAAACATTTATTTGCTCTAAGGTGAGCAATACATTATAATAGGCTTTATTAACTGCTGCAACAAGATATATTTTTGTGCTATCTACCGTTTGCTGCGATTGTTTAACCAGCAAAGGCGCTGTTTTAGAAGCATATAGCAAACCCGGATTGAACAGTGTTTGCGATACAGTTAACTGTGGTATAAAACTATTTACGGTACCGCTCCTTGTGCTTGTTCCGCCTGTACCACCACCTGTGTTTGTTGTTGTTGAACTGTATTGCGACTGCTGAATATAATGAACAGCATCGCCGCTCGCATTGATCTGAGGTAACCATGTTGAAAGATCAATAGCATTGGTGGCTTTGGTTATCTCGATATTAATCTGGGCCTGATTTAATGCAGGCTGATGAACCATGGCATAATCAATGCATTGCTTTATCGTTAGAGTTGGCGCACCTGCGTTGGTAGTATCTTTTACCTGCGAAAGCACCCTGCTGGTATCTACCTGTTGTGCTTTACCTTGTAAGGCAATAATGGTAAGTAATACACCAAAAAAACAAAGGCGGATAGCTCTTATTAAAGAAAACCTATCTGCCTTATAATGTGATGTTTGATGACCTAAAAGACAATATTTCATAAACAGATCTTACCCGGAAAAGCATTTTATCGTAATGTAACATGCCGGGGGTTAAAATATGTTTGCAAAATTGACAAATTGATTCATTATCAAAGGTAACAATATTGTTAATTGCAGTTATCAGTCCCTCAAATCCGCTTATTGCTAATTATTATCAATATTGTTACCTCATATTAGTCATATAATTTCTGTACATGCATTGAATTATAACATTACAAGATATGAGAACGGGCAGTAAAGGCCAATGGCGAATTATACTGCCCGTTTATAAAAATAAATTTTCAGAATATTTACTTTTCTTCTCTGCCGTAAAGCCTGCGCAGTTTATTTTTGGCTTTCTCTAAAGGTTCTTTCTCTTTTTTTGAAAGATTTTTACCGGCACGGTTCTCATAAAAATTAAGCATTGACATGGCACTCTGGAATGGCGATGTTTTACGCCGCTTGCTTTTATCGGCTGATTTTTTCAACGATTCAGCGATCTTTTCCGGATCTTTTGATTTAAATATACCATTCTCAAGATCGAGCGCATCGCTGGTTTCAGTCACCTTTGCCGACCACTTTTTTTTCGTTCCCTTCGTTGCCATAACACCCTCCTGTTTAATTTTTATTTAATGGCCATCTGTGTACTGTCGCTTTTTGCCTGTTGCGTTTTTTTCACCAGATAGATACCACCGTTGGCGCTATTCTCGGCAGATGTGGCTGCGCCCGTATACAATTTTGCTGAATCGGGTGTAACCCGGTAATCGTTTTTCACGGTATCCTTTACGTTTTGTGCACTGTGGTCACCCTCGCATCCGCTAAATATAACTGCTACCAACAATAAGGCTGTAATTGAACTGATAGTTTTCATTGTTTATAGATTTTCGCCTGCGGGGCCTTTACCTTTATTTGAACTTTCCTGCTGCTCCATACCGGTGGCCATGCTATTATTATTTGCGGTCATAGAATTTCTTGACTCTTTGCCTGCTTTACTGTGCTGTGACTGCCCGCCCTTACGCATTGGCGAAGACTTGCCATGTTGTTCCTTAGTTGCCATAATGTTATCATTTATATTATTATAACAACATTCAAAAACGGTGCCTGTTTGAATTTTCAGCATTTAAGCTATTTTTTACATAAGCCGGAAAAAGAAAAAGCCCGGATCGATCCGGGCTCTTCCTATTATAGATTATAATGATTATCTGCGATGACCGCCACCATTTTGCGGACGTTGCATTGGTCTTGGCGGTGCTTGCCGTTGCTGTTGCATTTGCATAGCACGCTGCTGGTTAGCTCGCTGCATCTGCATTTGCTGACGTTGCTGCATTTGCTGTTGCATTTGTTGCTGACGCTGGGCCATACGTTCCTGATTGGCGCGTTGCTGCGTTTGTTGTTGCATACGTTGCTGCTGCATCATGCGCTGTTCGCTTGCGCGTTGCTGTTGTTGTGCGGCCATACGTTGCTCATTCGCGCGCTGCATGTTTCTTTCCTGGTTCATGCGTTGCTGGTTGGCAGCAGCCCTTTCCTGGTTCATACGTGATTGAGCTGCTTCACGGCTTTGCGACACACGTTGTTGTGCCATAGCATTAGCCCTTTCGGTGCGTGCATTATTATTTGCGCGTTGCTGGGTTGCCATACGATTAACGTTGGCTCTTTCGGTACGGGCAGCATTGTTTGCACGCTGCTGTGCAGCCATACGCTGGTTATGCATCTGGTTGGCATTATTACGTGCAGTGACAGCATTGTTACGCGAAGCCATTCTATTGTTTTGTGCGGCCGCACGATTATTTTGGGTAGCCATCCTGTTATTACGGGCTGCGGCAGCATTATTACGTGCGTTGGCAGCATTATTATGTGCCATTGAAGCCCTATTGGCTCTTGCGGCAGCAAAATTACGTTCTGCAGCCCTGTTGGCGGCAGCGATACTGGTTGCATGACCGTTTGAAGCATAAGCACGGCCATTAGTCCTGTTCATTGCGGTAACAGCAGGGCGGCCATGATTAGCTATAGCAAACTGTGCATGGTCATGACTGGCTGTACGCTGATGCGCCAATTGCATACGGGTAGCCTGGAAATGTCTTTCGCTTGCAAATCGCTGTTGCTGAGGTGTTGGCCTTGCATTAACGCCTCCCGGCCCATTATAACTATAGCGATAATTATTACGTACATAAGTATTATTGATATAAGTATTGTGTATAACGGTACGATCTACATGCCATGCAGCAGTGTTGTAGGCGAAACGTCCGCCGCGCCAGTAACCGCCATAGAAACCGTCGCCATTATACCCATAACCATAATCAATGCCTCCGTAGAAACCTACGTGAGGGCCCCAGTAACCTGCATGGAATACATAAACACCGTCAGAGTATCCCCACCAGCATGGTGTCCATAACACGCCGATGGTTGGCGGTGCAACCCATACGCCCGGTACCCAATAGTAACCGTCATCCGGATCCCAGGCCCAATAACCCGGCTCCCATATATAACCGTCAACCGGGCATGGCGGCTGTTCGTACACCGGGATTTCCGGCGGAGCGATACCGGCCGAAACGCTTATGCCCACACTAACCTGTGCACGCGCAACTGACGTTGCCGCTGTGAGGCCGGCAATGATCATTAAATTTCTGAATATCTTTTTCATGTTAGTATATTTTGTTGTTAGTATTAAACATTATGCAAACAATGTTCACATATCGCATTTTCATAAACCATGCCAATGTTATCCGGTAGTTATTTAGTTATGCTCAACTAATCACCACAGGCGGAACCCTTTTTAACAAACCCATTAATATTAAGCCCGTTCAATAACAATCCTGTATGTGATTTGCCAGTTCAGGATAGTATTTATTAAAATGAATTGACAACGATCAGCAAACTTGCTGTGTCCATTTAATAGTACTTTTTGTAAATAATTCATACTTGATATGCTCCGATAATAAAATAATATTCAGTATTATGATCAGCTCCAATTGCCGCACTTTACATTAACCAACTAATAAATAAAACTTTAAGAATATTTAACATTTATTTACGTTTTTATCTGTTGTTTAGTATACATATTATCCATAAATCCAATCATATATGGGGTTGATAAATCAGAGCTGTGGCAGCAGGCATTTACAAGAAACGGCACATAAAACCACAATAAACTAAATATCAATTACTTATAAATAATATATTTTAAAAACATTATATTTATTTAAATGTTTAAGAAATGGATTCTTGCGCGCTTTAGTTAACACTGTTCGAAATTTATTCCGATAGTAAATATTGGGCATCGATATAATGACTATTTTTTTCAGCCTACCGGGGAACATTTATTTTTATGAAGCACCATTTACTGATATGCTTATTTCTTCTTCTATCATTAAAAGTATACAGTCAGTGTACACTAACCGTATCAATAACCTCATCGTCACCAACAATTTGCTCAGG
>JBQCIS010000409.1:0-17669 GCA_051953515.1 Mucilaginibacter sp. | reverse complement strand
CTTGAGCAATCCAGCCGGTTTAAAAAGCTAAAAGGCTTTCGCCACGTATTGCAGGGCGACCCTGACAGGGCGCTAATGCTTAAACCGGAGTTTACACGCGGCATTAAAGCGTTGCAAAAGAACGGTTTTACGTATGATATCCTCATCTTCCCTGACCAGTTGATTTATGCCGAAGAACTGGTGAGATCATTTCCTGAACAAAAGTTTGTGATCGATCACATCGCGAAACCTTATATCAAAAGGCAGGAGATTGAAGGCTGGAAGAGAGATATTGCAGCCGTAGCCAGACATCAAAATGTATGGTGCAAAGTGTCGGGCATGGTAACCGAGGCCGACTGGCAAAACTGGCAGGAAGCTGATTTTACACCATATCTGGATGTTGTTTTCGAACATTTCGGAACGAAGCGGTTAATGTTCGGCTCCGACTGGCCGGTTTGTAACGTAGCAGGCGGTTACGACAAGATGATCGGCATCGTTAAAAATTATACCTCAAAACTTTCTGAAAATGAGCGGGCAGATTTTTGGGGTAATAACGCAGTAGGATTTTATAACATTTAATTAAGCCGTCTGTAATTAACTTATGAAGTTTTAAAAACTTCGTAAGTTTTAGAGTATGAGATATTGCAAAGTAGTAATAATGTTTCCTGCTTGAGAACAGGAATCGTCAGGTGAATATATGCTAAGATGTTATAATCATTTGCTAATAAAATCAACATACCGACCTTTTTATGACCGAATTTAGTATTCGCGCAATTTGTGCTTAAATTCTGTTTGCATGCTTTTTAAAAAGATATCTCTTTCTCTCGCTTTGTTATTCGCTGTTGCCGCTTTAAAGGCGCAGGATATAGCTGATTATAATGTTATTTGGAACAGCCAGAGTAAAAATTCATCCGAATCAATGCCCCTTGGCGGCGGTGATATCGGCTGTAATGTTTGGGTTGAGAATAATGACCTGATCTTCTATATCGGGCGCAGCGGTACATTTGACGAGAACAACTCCATGCTGAAACTGGGTCGTGTGCGCATCAGCATGTCTACCAATCCCTTCAAAAGCAATTTCAGGCAGGAGCTAAAACTTAAACAAGGCTATATTGAAATAAAGGGCGATAATAATACCGTGGTTAAACTTTGGGTAGAGGTTTTTAAACCCGTTATCCACGTGGAAATTACCAGCGGACAGAAGTTTATTGCCAAAGCCATTTTTGAAGACTGGCGCACTGCCGATCGTTCCCTTTCGCCGGATGAGCGGCACCAGGCTTATAGCTTTAACCTCACTACGCCCGAAAAAATGCCGCTGTTTACACGGAAGGATACCGTCGACCCGCATCGTTCCAACCTTATATGGTATCACAAGGATAGAAATGATGAGATGGTAATCGATAAGGAAGCCATTCAGCAGCACCTGAGTTCGGTAAAAGATCAGCTTTGGAACCCGTTGAAGAACCTCATCTTCGGCGGCGAAATGGTTGCCAACGGGATGGTTTTTACCAACACTATCGACAGTACTTATGTAACCACCAAATATAGGGGTTGGGTATATCAGAATATGAGCCCGGTTACCTCCCAGAATATCAATATCGTCCTTCATACCGCTCATTCGCCAACCAATGCAGGTTGGTTAGAGGGGTTACAGCAGGAAGTGGTAAAATCGCCGGTTAACAGCCGCAAATGGGCCAGGAATGTACAGTGGTGGGCGCAATACTGGGATCGCAGCCACATCTTCATCAACACAGCAAAAGATCATACCACCGATAAAGGCTGGGAGTTAGGCCGCAACTATAATGTTTTTCGTTATCAGTTGGGCTGTAATGCTTATGGCGAGTTCCCGACCAAATTTAACGGCGGACTGTTTACTTTCGATGCCGATTTTGTAAAAGGCGAATACAAAGGCGGCAAAGTAACGCCCGACTTCCGTCGCTGGGGTGGTGGTAGTTTTACCGCGCAAAACCAGCGACTGGTTTATTGGCCCATGCTCAAGAGCGGCGATTTCAGCATGATGAAACCACAGTTCGAGTTCTACCGGCGTTCACTGGGCAATGCCGAATTGCGCACTAAAGTTTATTGGGGACATGGCGGTGCTTCGTTTACCGAACAGGTAGAAAATTTCGGCCTGCCTGCCGGGCATACTTACGAAAAGTTATGGGGCAACACTACATTAAGGCCGCGCTCGGATTCATCCAGCATGCGTACGCTTGTAAACCTGAAAGGCAAGAAGAAAACCTTCCTCGATTACGGCGACCTTACCAATATTTATGTGATCGACCACTACGATGGTGAGCTGGAGTTTTCCAAAATGATGCTGGATTATCAGCTCTTCACCGGGGCCGATATCAGTGAGTATCTTCCCTTTATTGAAAGTAGCATCAGGTTTCATGACGAGCATTTTCAATACTGGTCGCAAAAGCTGAACGGTTACCCACTGGATGCCAACGGTAAGCTGATCATGTACCCGGGTACGGGCCTCGAAACTTATAAAAGCGCTACCAACTCAACATCTACCATAGCGGCCATGAAGTCGGTACTGCAAGAAATGCTGGCGTTACCTGCTCAATATGGTACCGCAAAACAGCGTGCTTATTGGAAGTCGGTTTTAGGCCGTCTGCCTGAAATTTCGACGCGTGAAAAGGATGGATTTAAAGTGATCTCACCGGCGAAGTCATGGGGCGCGCTCAACAATATCGAATTACCGCAACTGTATCCTGTTTTCCCGTATGGGCTATATGGCGTTGGCTTGCCCAACCTGCAACTGGCTATAGATACCTGGCACCATGGCGCTGATAAAAAAGGACAGTACGGGATAGTGAGCTGGCACCAGGACCCTATATTCGCTGCGCGGCTGGGATTAACTAAGGAGGCACAGGCCCTGGTGACGCAAAAACTATCAAATGCACCATTCCGCTACTATACTTTCTGGGGGCCTGGCCTTGATTGGGCACCAGATCATAACTGGGGCGGCAGCGGTATGATCGCTTTGCAGGAAATGGCAATGCAAACCGTAGGTAGAAAAATTTACCTGCTACCTGCATGGCCAAAAGATTGGGACGCAGATATAAAACTGCATGCACCCTACAACACTATCGTTGAAGCAATTGTAAAAGACGGCAAAGTGGCTAAACTGAAAGTTACCCCGCAAAGCCGTGCCAAAGATGTGGTAATTGTGCCCGCGAATGATTAACCGTCTGTTTTTAAATTTTATTCGTAATACATGAAGGTTGGATTATTTATACCCTGTTACGTCGATCAGTTTTACCCCAATGCGGCTATTGCTACGCTGCAATTGCTGGAGAAGCTGGGCGTACAGGTGAGCTATCCGCTCAACCAGACCTGCTGTGGCCAGCCGATGGCCAATTCGGGCTATGAGCACCTGACGGGTGGATGCAATGAGCTGTTTGCCGAAAATTTTAAGGATTTCGATTTCATTGTGTGCCCTTCAGGAAGCTGCACGCTGCATATCAAGCACCATCTGCATACCAAAAATGAATCGGAAGCTTCGCAGATCAGGTACCGCGTTTATGAACTGACCGAGTTTTTGACCGATATACTAAAAGTTGAAAAACTGGATGCCAGCTTTCCGCATAAGGTGGGTTTGCACCAAAGCTGCCACGGCCAGCGGGGTTTGCACCTTGCCCAAATGACCGAACTGGTAGCGGAAGATTTCTCCAAGCCCCGTAAGTTGCTGAATATGGTAAAAGGCCTTGAGATAACACCTTTGAGCCGGCCGGATGAATGCTGCGGGTTTGGCGGTACGTTTTGTGTGGCCGAAGAAGCGGTATCATCAAAAATGGGAGAGGACAGGGTAGCCGATCATATCGAGCATGGTGCAGAATATATTACCGCGCCAGATCTGTCGTGCCTTATGCACATGGAAGGTATCCTGCACCGCCAGGGCAGCAAGGTTAAAGTGATACACATTGCGGAAATTTTAAATGCAAACGAGAATTAAGCCATGAAAGATCACGCAGAACGGGCAGAAATATTCAATAAAGATGAGCAGCGCGTTAACTGGCATGATGAAACGCTCTGGTGGATCAGAACCAAACGCGACATTGCCGTACATAAACTCCCTGAATGGGAGCAATTGCGCGAAGCGGCTTCGCAAATAAAGTTTAATGTACTTTCCAACCTGTCGCAATACCTCAAACAATTTGAGCAAAATGCGCAGGCAAACGGTGTTGTGGTACATTGGGCAAAGAATGCCGAAGAACATAACCGCATCGTTCATCAATTGCTAAAAGAACAAGGCATTGATAAAATGGTGAAGAGCAAATCCATGCTCACTGAAGAATGTCACCTGAACGAATACCTGAAAGAACAGGGCATCAATGTTATTGATTCCGATCTGGGCGAACGTATTGTACAGTTGGCAGAAGAAATGCCAAGCCATATCGTATTGCCTTGCATCCATAAAAAGAAAGAGGAAATAGGCGAACTGTTTCATCAGCATTTAGGCACGCCGGCCGGTAACGCCGATCCGCAATTTCTTACCGAAACGGCAAGGCAGCATTTAAGGGATACCTTCCTCACCCGCCGCGCAGCTTTAACAGGCGTTAACTTCGCGATAGCTGAAACAGGCGAATTTGTGGTATGTACCAACGAAGGTAATGCCGATATGGGCGCGCACCTGTCTGACATCCACATCGCCAGTATGGGTATTGAAAAGCTTATTCCTCAACGAAAACATCTGGGGATATTTTTAAGGCTGCTTACCCGTAGTGCCACAGGGCAGCCGATCACCACCTATTCCAGTCATTTCAGAAAGCCACGGGAAGGGCAGCAAATGCACATTATCCTGGTGGATAACGGGCGTTCTACACAATTGGGCAGGGAAGACTTTCGTAATTCGCTCAAATGTATCCGTTGCGGGGCCTGTATGAATACCTGTCCGGTTTACCGCAGGAGCGGTGGGCATAGCTACCATCACGCCATAGCAGGGCCGATAGGCTCTATCCTTGCGCCAAACCTCGACATGGAAAAAAATGCCGACCTGCCATTTGCCTCAACCTTATGCGGCTCATGCAGCAATGTTTGCCCGGTAAAAATAGATATACATGATCAGTTATATAAATGGCGGCAGGTGTTGGTCAAAAAGGGCTATACTCCTTCATCCAAAACGGCAAGCATGAAAATGATGGCCTGGGTGCTTGAATCACCCGGCAGGTACAGGGCAGCGGGCAAGGCAGCACGTACGACGATGAAATTTGCGCCTTTTGCGGTTAATAACAAGCTTAACCCATGGTACAAGCACCGCGATATGCCGGCGGTACCCAAACAGTCGTTCAACGAATGGTATAAAACGAACAGGAAAGGATAATATATATATGTTTAGCAGCAGAGATGAAATTTTAGGAGCAGTAGAGCGTAACCAGCCGGTGTTTATTGATATGCCTGATATTACGGGTTTTGCGGGTGATGCCATTAATGCGACCGATCGCTTTACCGAAACGCTCACCACTATTGGCGGCAAGGTTATTAAGGTTAGCTCAATGGATGAAATTCGTGATCATGTTGCGAAAAACATGAATACCAATGGGCGCAACATTACCACATTGCCAATGCTGGGCGATTTGCTGGAACATGTTTATAACGGGGATGTAAACCCGCACTCGTTGCAGGATGTAGACAATGCCGTTATTGAAGCACACTTTGGCATAGCCGAAAATGGGGCGGTTTGGGTTACCGAAGATATGCTGATGCTGCGCGTATTGCCATTCATCTGCCAGCACTTGGCGGTTATCGTCAATGCGAATGATATTGTGCCAACCATGCACGAAGCATATAATAGGATTGGCGATACCAATTATGGGTTTGGCGCTTTTATAGCCGGCCCTTCAAAAACGGCTGATATTGAGCAGTCGCTGGTATTAGGCGCACATGGGCCGCGCAGCATGACTGTGTTTTTGATGGCGTAATGCTGGGGATTCACATATCTGTCTGTTAAGCTCAATTCGTATAAACACAAAAAAGGCTTTCATCTTATTAGTGAAAGCCTTTTTTGTGTTTAGCGTTAAAGTTTTTCAAAAGCTATATTCTAACGACACACTAAAAACACGGGTTTTTACATCGGCATCGCTCGGCGCAATATTGCTTAATCCTAAATCATAACATGCGCTTATCAAAAAGCCGTTTTTAAATCTGAATCCAGCCATAACGCTTGCTCCATAATCCATTCTTTTTACATCACTGCTATCGCTGCTGCCATAATTAACTTTATGGTCGATTTTATTAGTTCGGGTTACAGTTTGTGTAAAATTAGGTGGCACAGCTTGTTGAAATGTAGATGTGATCGTCCCATTTTCACTACCGTTGAGACCGTAACTGCCAAATGGGCCTGCGCCTATAAAGAAACTGTTACTCCTTACCGGAATATGGTAAACAACATACACGGGCAGATGTAAATAATAAAGGTTTAATTCAATATTTGACGAACTGGAATTGTATTGGCCTGCCACGCTCCTTTTATCATTGGCTCCTTTACCTGTATATAATAATTGAGGCTGGATAGAAAAAGAGTTGTCTGTTCTAAAGTCGGCAAATACACCGGCATTAAATGAACTAATGGAACCGGAGGAGATCGAACCGGATGCCCCGTCAATTGTTTGATGTAAATTTGAAAAATTAACGCCTGCTTTGATGCCAAATACAATAGGCGAAGTTTCGGTTTGGGCAAAACAAGCCAAGGCGCCTATTGTAAGGCAAATTGTAAACAAGATTTTTTTCATGAATAATTAATTGTGATAATGGTTTAAATAAATTTTATGTGATGGCTAAATATAAAAACTAACAATTAAAAATTTACATATACTGATTGGAATTTTAAAAACAGATGTTACTGCACGCTGTAATCCCAATCATCAGTACGGAAGGAAGACACAGGCAGGCCATCCGTGCCGAACAGATCGCCTACTACAAAGTCCTTAAACGCATAGCGCACCGCTACAGGCGCTTTTACCTCGTCGCAGGTAAGTATAACCGTACTGCCGCTTATTGACGCTTTTGCCGGGTAGAAATGCTTGTCTGCGCCTGATACTTCGAATGTTTTCATTTCCTTCAAAAAGGAGGTCAATCCATTATAGGTGTTCTTAAATTTCACAACAACGGTGCTTCCCTTAACGCTAAAGGAGTCGTATTGCGGACTTTGATAACCAAATCCTTCTATACCATAGGTTTTTGCTAACGCTAGATAAGCCAAACGTTGTCCCACCTGCTCTTTTCTGGGCGGATGGATGGTTGATTGCTCACCAATATCCAGAATTACAGCCATGGCGCTGTTTGGAATTTTAGCTTCATCCAAACGTTGTGTTTCGCGCAAGAAAGCTGAATTATATTTGCCGCCCTTGTGATACGGTGGCAGCTGTGCATAATCATAAGGCGCTATCTGTACATAATAGAATGGAAAATTGCCGATGCCCCACTTGGTACGAAGGTCTTTTACAAAAGTGGTAAAAAGCGAGTCGTATTGTGCCGGGAAATCATAATTCGATTCGCCCTGATACCATATCGCGCCTTTTATGCCATAACCGATAACTCCATGCATCATGGCGTTATATAATGTTGTAGGCGTGCGGCTTACTTCTTTTATCGAGTCGGTTGGCGCCGGTATTTTAATCTCGGGGAATGGTTTTAAGGCATTCGCATCCATCCAGGCTTGTACGGACGAACCGGCATACGCGCAGCAGATCAACCCAACAGGCACATTCAGCATCTTGTTTAACAAACGACCATAATAGTAACCTACAGCGCTGAACTTTGCTACGCTAAGCGGCGATGCTTCCTGCCATTGGCTGGGTTTAATATCAGTTTGTAACGTAGTTCTTGACCCGCGCGGTACGTTGAACAGGCGGATATTACTGTTCTTTGATTCCAGTATAGCATCGTTCGAGTTCAGTATAGGCTGGCTTTTATAGCCTTTCATCGGTATCTCCATGTTTGATTGCCCTGCACATAGCCATACTTCGCCGATCATCACGTTTTTTAGTATAACGGGCTTGCCATCGCTTATAGTTAGCTGATAGGGGCCGCCTGCTGTGGGCGTTGCTACTTTAAGAATGAACTTGCCATCAGCATCTGCCGAAGCTTTATATACTTTCTTATCCCACGAAGTGGTAACGGTTACATGCGTTCCGGCTTTGTCCCATCCCCAAACGGGTACAGCGGCTTGCTGTTGCAGCACCATGTTGTCGGTAAATAAACCGGCCAATTTTACCTGGGCACTTACAGTGAGTGAATAAACTGATATACACAAAATTGTTACACAAAAACGTATGGATGTTTTCATTTTATTATTTGGTTTTTCTATGGTTTTTATAGCGCGGCAGTACAGTGAAAAGATGCTTCCTGCCTGCGGTAAACCAAATGTATTGTATCTTTTTATGTGTTGTATTCAATAAGATAAGATTGTATAATAATTGGATAATCTGTTCAAGTTAGCGGGGCTTAAAGCGGGTAATTTTACTTCGCCGGAATGATAGAATCCCGGTGAAGTAACCATTTAAACTTAATACATCATGAAAAAAAGGTATATCGTGCTGGCATGCTTTGTCGCGGTCTCTGTTTCAACCCGTTCGTTCGCGCAAACAGCTGCGAAAGCCGAGAGCGCTCCTAAAACAGCCAAAAAAGATAAAAACGACCCCGAGGCGCGCGCCGAACAATTTGTAAGTGCATTGAATTTGACCGATACAGCAAAAGCAAACCGCGTAAAAGCTGTTATCGCTGCCCACATGACCGCCGTGCACGACTGGCATAACAACCACTCCTACACTTTAGTGCCCGAGGGCATTGATCCCATCAACGGAAAGGTTTTCTCTGCTTTACAACGCCAGTTTATTATTGATTCTACCATACCCAAAACAGTGCATGAGGCCCTTATGACCGGTTTGCGCAAAGACCTGACAGAAGACCAGGTAGACGTTATCCTGGATAAGTACACCATCGGTAAACTGGAATTTACCATGAACGGCTACAAATCCATTGTGCCGGATATGACGGCTGCCGACCAGGACTTTATTGTGAAGGAACTGAAGGAAGCGCGTGAGGAATCGGTTGATTATAAGGATGTGAAGAATGAAATGTCGAACATATTCAAGATTCACAAAACCCGCATTGAAGACTATTTTAATGGCAGTAACCGCAATTGGAAAACCATGTACAAAACGTATGTAGACAAAGTTTTGGCCGCAAAAAAAGCCGGCAACAAAAGTACACCGGCTTCGAACTGACTAAATTATAAAAGTTAAATCGTTGTATGATGCGGGGCTGAGAAATACTTCAGCTCGATAATATCCGAAGGCAGGGCCTTGTTGTTCCATGAATGGTGAATGGCTATCGCGGTACCAACTGCGGTAGCCTGCGCCATTGATGCGGCGAATACTTCCATCTCAGGGAAAGCAGCTGCCAGCAGGTTCATGTAAACGGCATTCTTGCCAAATCCACCGTCCACAAATATCCTTTTTACATTCGGGCTCAGTATCCTCGCGGTTGATCGCTGCTGCTGATCCATAATATCGATGAGCAGCTGGTGATACGCTTCGGTATAATCCTTGAAAGAAGCAAGGTTGCGTGCCCCAAAGGCTGATTCATGCAGGGATATAGGCTGAAGGCTTTCAGTTTGTTTCAATTGCTGCACTAAATCGGCATCGTAATCAACGTGCTTGAACAAGGAGGTGTTCACATTAAAGTGTTCCGCTATTCTTTTTACCTGAATTTCATGTTCGTTGCCCGCAAACAGGCGCGAAGCCTTAACCGGCGAGCCTTTGTACTGCATATAGCACAGGCAGTCGTTCACCAGTTCTTCATCGGTTACCGGCGTTTTGTTAAACGGGTTCAGGCTAATGCACCATGTGCCGGTACTGATGAGCACAAACGGTTCCTGAAAGTTTACGAGGTAGGGGATAAGCGCCGCCGAGCTATCATGCAGGCCCACGCCAACCAATTTGTGTTGGGCCGCTTCGTTGCCTTCCAGTACGCCGTCAGACGGTACAATAGGGGCAAATTTATCGGCTAAGCCTTCCTGGTATACCCAGCTATGGTAATCGTTTTTTTCATAGTCCCACAAACCGGTATGGCAGCCAATGCTGGTAATATCGGTATAAGGCTTGCCGGTGAGCAGGTAGCTCATGTATTGCGGCAGGTGCAGGCTATATTTTATCCTGGCAAACAGTTCGGGCTTTTGGTACTTCAGCCGGTACAGTTGCATGCCCGAATTAAGGTTACCCAATACAGGCGATGAAGTTTCCCGCGCCCACAAATGCTCGCCACCATAATTTTGATAAAACTGATCCAGCAGTTCTTTCGGAAACTCCTTCAGGTAATTGTACAGCGGCGCAACGGGTTTACCGTCATCGCCGATATGCACAAAGCTGGCCCCATAAGTGGAGAAGTTGATGGCCCGGATATCAAAATCCGCCATCCGGAACACCTCGCGCAGCGAATCAAATACGGATAATTCAAGGCTCTCCAGGCTCTCACACGGATCGCCGTCCTCATCTACCGTCTCAATAAAGCGCGCCGTTTTTTCGTAAACAATGCGGTAATGCTCATCAAAAAGGAACAACTTTTTGTTGGTTTTACCCACATCAAATATGGCAATTACAGGTATACTCATTTTTATAAGTTCCCCCTTTAGGGGGTTAGGGGGCTTGGCTTACAGCCCCGTTGCCACTGTTTTAGTCCCTCTCTCTTTTATCAGGCTGTCCCTTACCTGTAATTTCCGGTAGGCATCCACCGGGTTTAAAGCGCCGCCGTTGCGGAAACCGGCTTCAGCTACCAGCGGACGTACATCCGTGCGGTATGCCTGCTGCAATATTTCCTGTGCAAGGGTTACGTCATTAGCCTGTTGTGCAGCCTGTAAAGCAGCTTTATCTACCAGTAATGCCTGCGCATAAGCTATCTTAATGGCCTGTACAGATTGTAAAAGGTCTTCAATTGGGTCTTTTACGTTATGCGATGCATCGATCATCCAGCCAATAGAAGTAGCGTGGTTCATGCCGCGCGCGTCCATACCTTCAACCAGTTCGTTAAAGATGAGGAAGAGCTGGTATGGGTTGATGCTACCCACGGTAAGGTCGTCATCGCCATATTTGGAGTCGTTAAAGTGGAAACCGGCCAGTTTGCCTTCCATCAGCAATAAAGAAACGATCTGCTCGATATTAGTGCCTTGTAAATGGTGGCCCAGATCAACCAATGTGCTGGCCTTTGCACCTAATTTACTTGCCAGCAGGTATGATTGACCCCAGTCGCCGATGGTAGTCGAATAGAAGTTCGGCTCATACGGCTTGTATTCCACCCAAACTTTCCAGTCGTCCGGAAGTGCGGCGTAGATTTGCTGCAAGCTTTCCAATGTGTTCTGGAATGCGTTGCGGAAATTCAACTGACCCGGGAAATTAGAGCCATCAGCCAGCCAAACCGACAAAGCTTTCGAACCCAGTTCCTGGCCATATTTTATTACTTCGATATTGTGTTCGACAGCTTGTTTGCGAACTGCTTTATCCACATGATGCAGCGAGCCAAATTTGTAGCTTAATTTCTGGTCTTTCTGATCCTGGAAAGTGTTGGAGTTAACCGCATCGAAATGCAGGCCCAGTTGTGCAGCCAATGCTTTTATGGAAGCCGCGTTTTTAGGGATATCCCACGGAATATGCAACGAGATGGAATTGCTCGATTTATTTAAAGCGTGGATAACACCCACATCCTCAATCTTTTCTTCCAGGTTACCCGGCTCACCGCCGCCCGAAAAACGTCCGAACCGTGTACCGCCTGTACCCAATGCCCAGCTCGGGATGGCTACGTTAAACGCTCCCAGTTTTTGCATTACGTCGTCCAGTTGCTGCACATCGGCAGCCACAAATTCAAACTGGCTTTTATGTTTGCTGAGCAGCTGTTGGTTCAGCTCGTCAACTTTATATTTTTCTATCTGCATAGTTGGTTTTGGTTATTATTAGTTCCATGGGCCACAGACCATGGTCCATGGAACTATTTTTCTTTATTTTTCGCTATGGTCCATCGACTAACGTACGAACGCTGCTGCTACACCGCCATCAACGTTGATCACGTTGCCGGTTGATTTGTTCAGCAAGCCGCCGGTTATGGCGAAACATGCGTTGGCGATATCAGCAGGCAGGATCACTTCGTTTAGTAAAGTACGTTTAGCATAGTATGCAGGTAATTCCTCAACAGTAATACCATAAGCTTTGGCACGGCCTTCGGCCCAGCCGCCTGCCCAGATATTGCTGTCGCTGATCACCGCGTCAGGGTTAACCGCGTTCACACGGATGCGGTCAGGGCCAAGCTCTGCAGCGTTTAGCCTTGTTAGGTGCAGCTGTGCCGCTTTGGCACTGCCGTAACCGGCATTGTTCGGGCCGCTTACCAGTGCGTTTTTGCTCACGATATTGATTACGTCGCCGCCAATATCTTGTTTCTTCATTACCGCAACGGTAGCCTGCGTAACCAGGAACTGGCCTTTTACCAATACATCATATAGCAAGTCCCAATCTTTTTCGGTATGGTCGGCAATAGTTTTAGAGATAGACAGACCGGCATTGTTCACTACCAGATCCACACCACCAAAGGCTAATATAGCAGTTGCGATGGCATCCTGTATCTGTGCGCCGTTGGTTACGTCCAGCAGGGCAGTAGCGTAGCTGTCTTTACCGAAGGCTTTTTTGAACTCGTCGCCCGCTCCTTGTAAACGCTCGGTATTCATGTCATTCAATACCACAACAGCACCTTCTTCCACAAATTTCTTAGCGATAGCTTTACCGATACCGCCCGCGCTGCCGGTGATCAGAGCGATACGGCCTGAAAGCGATTTTGGTTTTGGCATACGCTGCAGTTTTGCTTCTTCCAGCAACCAGTATTCAATATCAAATGCTTCCTGGCGTGGGAGCGAGGTGTATTCAGAAACCGCCTCAGCGCCTTTCATTACGTTAATGGCATTGATGTAAAATTCAGCAGCCACACGAGCAGTTTGTTTGTCCTTTGCAAAGGTGAACATACCTATGCCCGGATACAGAATAACAACCGGGTTAGCATCGCGGATGGCAGGGCTGTTCGGGTGTTTGCAGGTATTATAGTAATCCTCGTACATTTTGCGGTAGGCTTCAAATGCAGGGGTAAGGCGTTCTTTGATGGCAGCTACGTCGCTCAGGTCTTCACCTGCTTCCAGTTCCAATACCAGCGGACTGATCTTGGTACGCAGGAAGTGGTCAGGACAGCTGGTACCCATTGGCGCCAAACGCTCAAGGTCATGTGAATTTATATATTCCAGTACACGGGCATCATCGGTAAAATGGCCGATCATGCGGGTGTTTGATGAGCAGAAACCGCGCAGGATAGGAGCCAGTGCAACCGCCTGTTTCTTACGATCAGCTTCAGATGCGCTTTCTATTTTCTGACCGCCGAAGATCGGGCCTTTTTTGCCATAGTTCTTTTCGAGGTAATCGGCACATTTTTCAATTACTTCCAGGGTGTTAATGTAGCTATCATAAGCGGTATCGCCCCAGGTAAATAAGCCGTGCGAGCCCAACATAATGCCACGGATGCCCGGATTGTTGTCCAGACACTCTTTTAGCTGCAAACCAAGGTCGAAGCCCGGGCGCTGCCAGTCAACCCAGCCTAAAGTGCCTTCAAACAGTTCTTCCACTATCTTTTTGCCGTCTTTTGCTGCCGCGATAGCGATAGCCGCATCAGGGTGCAGGTGGTCGATATGTTTGAACGGAAGGAAGCCGTGCAACGGGGTATCGATAGATGGTGCTTTTGAGTTCAGGTCGAATATGCTGTGGTTGAACAGTTCCACCATTTCATCCTCATGTTCAATACCGCGGTAAACATTCTTTAAGCTGCGCAAACGGTCAACATATAAAGCTGCCAGGCCGCTCTTTTTCAGCGTACCAATGTCACCGCCTGATCCTTTTATCCACATTACTTCTACTTCCTTGCCGGTGAGCGGGTCTTTGTCTATCACCTTGCATGAGGTGTTACCGCCGCCATAGTTGGTAAGGCGAAGATCGGCACCTAACAGGTTGGAGCGGTATATCAACAGGGCTACCTGATCGTCGCCCAGTTCGGCGGCTTTGGCATCATCCCATAAATAGCTTACGTGCTTAAATTGTGTTGCTGTAACAGACATATTTTAATTATTGAATTATCGAATTAATGATTTGCTGATTTATGTATGGTAATATTATTGCTTGTTTGTGTTTTAGCTTGTTCGTTGGCTTTTACGGAGTTGCCGTGGCCAACTATCAGCACCGAAATAATGATGACCACTATACCGGCAATAACAGTTGCAAGGGCCTTTTTGCTTACGCCTTTCCACTCTTTCAGTACCAGCCCCCAAACGTTGGCTACCAGTATAATAAAAGCCATGTGCAGTATCCATGAACTGGCGCCGTTGCCCAGTCTGCTTTCGCCCATGCCGTAAAAGAAAAACTGCAGAAACCAGGTGGTGCCGGCCAGCGCCGAAAAGATATAGTTTTTAAGCAGGGGAGTTTTTTTATTGGTATAATCACCAAACGTTTTGTTGCGGGCATTCAGTATCATACACCAGATGAAGTTGGTGGTTAAACCGCCCCAAAGGATGAGGATATATACCACATTGTTCTGGAACAGGAACTTGCCTTGTCCCGGGTGTGCTGCCATCCAAAGTGTATTGGCGTGGTCGGCCATGCTTTTTCCGGCTTCTATACCGAAGTTAAAGCAGGCGCTTAATACGCCAGATACTATCGCCACGGCAATACCCAACCCGAAACGGTAATCTTTATTATCCTCTACATCCGCTTTGCCGGCTTTTAATTCTTTTTCCTTCATCATGCCGGCTTTTCCGCAGATGATGATGCCCACAACCGTTAACGTAATACCGATCAATACCAGTTGCCCCCAATGCGAGGTGGCCAGGTCGGTAATGGTATCTTTGCCCGCTTGCGGAGCGAAATTATAGTACACCGACGGAATGAGTGAGCCAAACACCGCGCACAAACCCAATATAATGGTACTGCCTAATGATACGCCGAGATACCGTACGCCTAAACCATACGTAAGCCCGCCGATGCCCCATAGCAGGCCGAAGAAATAGGTGAGGAAAAGTATTTTGCCATCTGTAGCGGCAATAATATCCGTAAAATGGGGTATGGTGAGCCATGCAGCCAGCGGCGGCACAATGAGCCATGAGAATAAGCCGCCTACTATCCAGTAGCTTTCCCATGCCCAGCCCTTTACCTTTTTATAAGGTATGTAGAAACTTCCTGAGGCGAAACCGCCGATGAAGTGAAAGATGACGCCAAATATTACCTGCATTCTTCTTGTTTATACTTTGTGTTTATAATGGTGGTACAATTATAGAAACGGCCGGAGGAATAACTGTCCTTAACTGTCCTGTGATATGGCCTGTATGGCCGGCATTCGTTTATTTTTCTACGAAAACGTTATAGGTAATTTCTCAATTTTATCTTTATTTAGCCGTTTATTTGCGGTGCCGCAGGCAAGCTAAGCGTATCAATGAGGAATTACCTGAAAATTATTGATCTGGATGAATATTCCATCACTCCAAAGTATTTACAGATCAGTAATGCTATCTTAAAGGCTATTGAGGAAGGGAAGATCGAGAAGGATGATGTTCTGCCTTCTATTAATGATCTGAGCACCGCGCTGGATGTTTCCCGCAATACTATCGAACGCGCTTATAAGGAGTTGAAGAAGTTTAGGGTGCTGGCTTCTGTTACCGGTAAGGGGTATTTTATTACCAATACGCATTTCGATCAGCAAATAAAGGTGCTGTTGCTGTTCAATAAGCTGAGCAGCCATAAAAAGATCATTTACGATGCCTTTGCCAAAACCCTGGGCAACCAGGCGGCTATCGAATTCTATATCTACAATAACGATTTCCATGTTTTCCGTAAGCTGCTCACCGAAAAGATGGACAACTATGAAAAGATCGCTATCATTCCGCATTTTATTGACGGCACCGAAAATGTAACCCAGGTGATTGATACCGTGCCGAAAGATAAACTGGTATTGGTAGATAAATTACTAAACGATGTGTCGGGCGAGTTTGCCGCCGTTTATGAGGATTTTGAGCACGATATTTTTTACGCGCTTGAGCAATTGCTCGATGTTTTAAAGAAGTATCACACCATTAAGATCATATTCCCGGAGAACAGCTATTACTCGAAGAGTATTTTGGTGGGATTTCAAAACTTCTGTAACCGGTATGGCTTTGTGCACGCTATTATTGCCGACCTGGGCAATGAAGTACTGCAAAAAGGGACTACCTATATCAATTTAATGGAAGACGACCTGGTTACGCTGGTAGAAAAGCTTGTTTCCGGTCCGATGAAAATAGGCGAGGACATCGGCGTGATCTCTTATAATGAAACGCCCATAAAAAAGATCATCCTCAATGGTATCACCACCATTTCTACCGATTTTGAGATGATGGGCAGCGTTGCCGCGCAGCTGATACTGGATCATTCAAAGGAGCATAGGCGCATCCCTTTCAGCGTTATCCGGCGGGCATCTGTTTAAGTAAATATCTCTAACGGTCTCGCTTTTGTTCCCGTAGGGGCCTCTCGCAGAGGACCCTGCGGAAATATTGAAATTCTCCTTATTCCCCTGTGATGACATTTAATCAAGAGCGAATAATTCACTTCGCTGACACAACACAGCGGTAACACAAAACATGTATATTGGGATACAATTAATTTCCATGGAAGACAAAATAATAGAAACCCAAGTTCAATTACATTATCGGTACGGATGGTGGATGGCCATATCGTTTTGTTTGCTGCTGGTCTTGTTTTATTTTTTTGCTACGCTGGTTAATGCAAATCAGCTATTCAAGTTAATGTTTTGTATAGGTGTATTTATCTGTTGTATGATTATTTTAGCTTATTTGGTGCGTAAGCTGACTAAGAAAATTCGATTTTCCTTCTCGGAAAATTTTGAGATGCAAATCAGTGACATTATGACTAATTCAATATCTGAAGCATATAAATACAACTACACAGAAATAAAATCTTGTCAGCTATCGTCAAGCACCGCTGCAACAGCAACGTTTAAATTAAACTTTACAAATAATGAAAGCATTAAATTCGTGCTTTATGCTGGTAAAGAAGTTGTTGAAAATGAAGACAGAGTTGCCTTCGGAATTTTTGAAGAATTGAATAAAAGGAACGCAGAAATTATGCCGGCCAAACCTTTTTTTGTTGGTGTATTTGGAACGGTATGGATTATAGCCATCATTATATTGTTGTTAATTGATATTGTCTTAAAAGTTTCAAATAGCCTCAGTTCGGCGTTTTTTATGAGTAGCCTGCCTTCTGCGATAGGGCTAATCGCGCTTGTTGTAGGAACAAGAATCAAACAAAAAAAGTTATATGATGAAATGGCCGGGATTGTTTTGAAGAAAACATGGGCAACGCCGCAGTAAAGTTAATATTGAATCACTCAAAGGCACACCGGCGCATACCTTTGAGCGTTATACGGTGTGCATCGGTTTAAATAAATATTTATTGTTGCTTGAACAATTAATAAATGCTTTAGCTATTGCATAATTGTACCAATTTTTTTTAGGTTTGTGTTCATGCACAAATATTCCAAACAGAGCCGGTTATTACTGGCTGTAGATTGTATCGTTTTTGGGTTCGATGGCGAAACGCTTAAAATATTACTTATTCGCC
>JBQCIS010000408.1:0-4617 GCA_051953515.1 Mucilaginibacter sp. | reverse complement strand
AAAGGTAGCATGTATGGCGGATCTGCCCAGCCAGAACGCGGCTTTGAAAGCAGTGCTAAACTTTAATTGCGCCCATGTAGGCGTGTTGAGATAGAAGCCTTTATCGCCCCAGCCAACGGCAACGTAATTACAGGTGGTGTCTTTGCTGATGGTGTTTTGATAGTTTATCTCTTCAGTCCAATTTTTGATGCGATTCCTGACCGGCATGATAATATCGGTATGATCGCCGTTGGTTTGAATATAGATAGTAACATCGTTGCCACGCACGGGTTTACTGTTTACCGGGATTAGGGGGAGGGCCAAAGCTGCCAGTAACCACGACGAAGCAAAAGCTACAAATACAAGTACCGCCCACACGATGATGCGTAATATTTTACGGGTTATTTTCAAAGTGAACCGGTTTTAATTTTATACCATTAAGCGGCATTGGATAGCCATTAAAACTTGCAGATAGTTGCTACAAAATGCTACAATGAAAGTATAAAATTTTTACTGATATGCTACAAAACGCTACAGAAATTATTGTATTTATTTCTGTAGTTTGAAATTTTTATGCTGTTAATCAAAAGTTTATATAAATTACCTATTGGGTTTGTTTAATATAGGTGTAGCAAGTGTAGCATTTTTAAAAATGCTACACTTTTTGCCTGTTATTGAATGAAAACAGTTTTGATATTCACAAATTCATGTATGCCGAAAAGTCCCAGTTCACGGCCGTAGCCGGATTGTTTAATACCACCGAAAGGCAAGCGTGGGTCGGATTTTACGCCCGCATTTACAAAGCATGAGCCGGCTTCGAGTTTAGTAGCGGCAATCATTTCGCCGCGGGGAATGTTTTGGGTAAACACTGCACCGCCTAATCCGAACACACTTTGGTTGGCGAGCTTGATGGCTTCGTCTTCATCTTCGGCGCTAATAATAGCCGCAACCGGGCCGAACATTTCTTCGTCGAAAGCAGGCATGCCGGGTTTTACATTGGTGAGTATGGTTGCGGGGTAATATGCGCCGTTGCCGGCAGGTACTTCGCCGCCTAAAATAAGTTTGGCGCCTTTGGCAACAGAGGTTTGTACCTGTTTGTGCAGTTCGTCGCGCAGGTCAGTTCTGGCTTGCGGGCCTATGTCAATGCCATCCTGTAAGGGGGCGCCCATTTTTTTTGCCGACATCTTTTCGAGGAACAAACCGGTAAATTCTGCTTCAACCTCTTTTACAACAATAAATCGTTTGGCGGCAATGCAGCTTTGTCCATTATTAATGAGGCGACTGTTTACGCATGTTTCGGCGGCCTTTTCAATATCGGCATCCTTCAAAATAATGTATGCATCGCTTCCGCCCAGTTCAAGTACCGTTTTTTTGATGAGCGAACCTGCTTTTTCGGCTACTTTTTGTCCGGCTAAATTGCTGCCCGTAAGGGTAACGGCTTTGATCAGCTCGTTCTCTATCACTTTTTCCACTTGTGTATTGCTGATGAGCAATGTTTGGAAAACATGCTCCGGGTAACCGGCTGCTTTTACTATATCTTCAATTGCCAATGCGCAACCCGGCACATTTGAGGCATGTTTGAGTACCCCGCAGTTACCAGCAGCCAGGGCGGGAGCAAGGAAACGGAAAACCTGCCAGAAAGGAAAATTCCAGGGCATTATGGCCAGCACCACACCAATAGGCTGGAATGTTACAAAGCTTTTGGATGCGTCGGTTGTTATTAGTTGATCCTTTAAAAAGTCGGCTCCATTCGCAGCATAATAATCACATACAGCTGCACATTTTTCTATCTCTGCTATTCCTTGCTTTAGAGTTTTACCCATTTCAAGCGCCATTAGCTTTGCAAGCTCATTTTTTTGCGCTCGTAAGGCTTCGGCCATTGCGGTAAGTAAGCGGCTGCGTTCTGCATGTGATGATCCGCGCCACTTTAACCATGCGTTATGCGTTTGCTGTATTTTTTCGGTTGCATTAGCATCAGAATGGGCTGTATATTCTTTAATTATATCCCCATTTCCGGGGTTTATGGCGGCAATTTTCATGTTGTTTTATACTGATAATTAACAGTTAAACCTTTTGGGAATAACTAAATTTTAATATGTTGTAACTAATAAATAACCAATCCCGTATAATTGCTTAATAGTTATAATAAAGAGATAGTTTTAAGAAAAATTACGTTCTTTTTTATAGTTATAACTAAACTGTTTTTTGCTAAATTTTTATAAAGTTTTAACCCGGTTTGAAAGAACAATGAGCAGTTAGGCTTTCTTTAAAAATTTTTAAAAAAATGCAGATTTGAGTTGTAAATATGCTATAAAAAATTATATTTGCTTTACCCTAATTAATATAAATAAATGAGAATTATTGCTCAAATGTCCATCGAGCAAAAGTTGCAGGGTATAATACTTGCAGCTATTTGTTTCATTGCTATTATTGATTACCTGGTATAATCATTTACAGCAATCTTTAAACCACACAACGACCTGAAAACATAAGGTGCCCAATAAAGGCACCTTTTGCTTTTTATGACATTTTGGTGTTATCTGTAACGAAAATCGATTTGAGATAATATGGCCTGCGGTTAGCCGCGGATTTGTCCGTCGCCTTTTACCACCCATTTATAGCTGGTCAGCTCCTCAAGGCCCATAGGGCCACGCGCATGGAGTTTCTGAGTACTGATACCTATCTCGGCACCTAAACCAAACTGCGCGCCGTCTGTAAAGGCTGTGGAAGCGTTGGCGTAAACTGCTGCTGCGTCAACCGTGTTCAGGAAGGTTTCGATATTACGTGCATCCCAGGAGATGATCGCTTCGCTATGCTTTGAACTGTAATTTGCAATGTGATCAAGCGCTTCCTGAAGGCTACCAACCGTTTTTATAGCCATTTTGTAATCGAGGAACTCTGTGCCGAAATGTTCGGCCTCGGCTTTATGCAGCAGCTCGGGCGGATAATGTCCTTTTAATGCATTGTAGGCCTTTTCATCAGCAAAGAGTTCTACCTGTTTGTCGATAAGCGGCTTGGCGATAGCTGGCAGATCATCCAGCCGGTTATTATGGATAAGAAGACAATCCAGCGCGTTACATACGCTTACACGACGGGTTTTGGCATTGAAAACTATCTGCGTACCTTTTATCAGATCGGCAGATTCGTCAAAATAAGTATGAACAATGCCCGCACCGGTTTCAATCACCGGAACTTTGGCATTATTGCGCACAAAATTTATCAATGACTGGCTGCCTCTCGGGATCAATACATCTATATAACCTATTGCATTCAGCAGCGCTTCGGTAGCGTTGCGCTCGATAGGTAAAAGCGTTACCGAGTTTATGTCGATATTATGCTTTTGTAATACTCCGTGAATAATTGATATGATCGCCCTGTTGGATGCATCGGCATCGCTGCCGCCTTTGAGCACACAAATATTCCCCGTTTTAAAACATAGCGCGAATACATCAAACGTAACATTGGGCCTTGCTTCATATATCACCCCTACAATACCCAGTGGAACGCGCACTTTGGAAATATGCAAACCGTTTGGCCTGTCGTATTGAGTTATGATCTGTCCAAGCGGGCTTTCCAGCCGGGCTACGGCACGAATATCGTTGGCAATATCCTGTATCCGGCTTTCTGTGAGTTTTAAGCGATCGTATTTCGGGTCAGCCGGATCCATGCGGTCCAGATCTTTTTGATTTTCACTAAGCAATAATGTTGTATGTGCTATTGCTGCATCAGCAACGTCTTCCAGTACGGCATTGATCTGTGCAGGAGAAAGATTGAGTTTTCTGCCTGCTATACGGGCATTTTCGAAATATATATTATAGCTCATAGGTTAGCATTGTAAATAAAGGTAATCATAATGTACCAGTGGCTTCTGGTTCTTTTGGCCGATTTTTTCGCGTGCCTTGTCGGCGCCATATTCGGCAATACCCAGGCCGATCAATTTCTCTTGCCCGTCAATCAGTTTAATAATATCGCCCTTTTTAAAGTCGGTCAGCACATCAACCAGTCCCACCGGCAACAGGCTTGTAGCGCGTTTAGAGGTGAGTGCATTTTTAGCGCCGTCATTTACCTGAACTACGCCTGTGGCATAGTTTTCAGAATGCGCCAGCCATTTCTTTTTGCCCGACGCGGTTTTTTTTGGGATAAAACGGGTATGCGGAGTTTTATTATCAAGCACATCGGTAAGGATGTTATCCCTGGTACCGTTGGCTATATGCACCTCGATACCCAGTGCAGCCACTTTTTGCGCCATGGTAGATTTAGTGATCATGCCACCGCGCCCAAATTGCGATCTTCCTGAACTGATAAAGGACGAAAAGTCCACCTCACCGCTGCCTATTTCGTCAATAACCCTTGATTCGGGCAGTTTAGGGTCGCCGTTATAAATGCCGTCTACATTGGTAAGGATAATAAGGGACTGCGCGTTGAGCATGGATGCAATCAATCCGGCAAGTTCGTCATTATCAGTAAACATCAGTTCAGTAACCGATACCACGTCATTTTCGTTAACTACCGGTATCACCTCATAGTCCAGCAACAAGTTGAGGCAGTTCTTCATGTTGAGATAATGCATCCGGTCGCGGAAATCCTCTTTAGTTACCAAAACCTGTGAGCAAAGTATCCCATATTGCTCAAACAACT
>JBQCIS010000407.1:0-3947 GCA_051953515.1 Mucilaginibacter sp. | reverse complement strand
ATAGCCAAAATAATTTCCCGGCTATATAAACGCTATTTATTATCAGTATCTTTCTATCAGTTGGGCTGCTATATGCACAATTATAGAACAGCCTAAACTTTCAAGTTTAATTGCTAATTGTTTTTGCGAACGATAGGAAATAATCTCACCGCCCATACCTTTAAGCGGCCCTGCTTTTACGATTATTTTTTCGCCCGGCTGCAAGTCCTCTTCCGTTACTTCTAACTCGTACGGGCTTGCCATAAGCAACTTTAGCTCCTCTATCTGCCGGTCGGGCATAGAAGCTATTTTGCCAGAAAAATAAAGAAATCTGGATATCCCCTTTGTCATCAATACATTCGCCTGCTCCTGCTCATTTATTTTCACGAACAGGTATGATTTAATGAAAGGTTCTTCAACCCATTTTTTGCGATCGCTCCAGCGCTTTTGCTGCCTGTAAAGGGGAAGATATGCATCAATACCTTTCTTTCTTAAAGCTTCATAAGCCTTCTTTTCAGCCCTTGGATGTGTGTAAACAGGGTACCATTTTTGCCCGCCTGTATTTGCCCCAGCACTCATGCCTATTATTTTTTAAACCATCTTTTCGGGTGCCACCACTTCGGCTTGTCTGAATCGAGATAATAACCGGAATTAGCGTAGCCTGAATAATCAGCATAATAATAATATCGCGTACCGTAATTCTCTCCCGTAAATTTGGTTGTGTAATACCTTGAATGAAGCAGATCTTCCTGGTAAGCATTCAGTACAATAACAGTATTATTCAGGTTATATTCATTTGCGATACGTTGAGGAACCGTAGCCGCATAAAATTTTGATTTACCGGAACGGATCACAAATAAATTGATGTCGCTCAGCCTGATTAGCGGGATCGAATCAGAAACCAACCCAATCGGGGCCGTATCAATCATTACAATATCATATTTAACCTTCAGGTAGTCTATCATCTCCTTCATTTTCGCGCTATGCAATAATTCAGAAGGGTTAGGCGGCACCGGTCCGGAAGGGATAAAGTCAAGATTACCATATTCAACCTTACAGATAATATCATCAACAGAGCATTGGTGCGCTAAGTAATTACTCAGGCCTTTGTCATTACCCACTTTAAAAGTCCTGTGCAGTTTTGAACGGCGCAGGTCAGCCGCCACTAAAATTACTTTTTTATCAATAAGCGATAATGTGCAGGCCAGGTTCACCGCCACGAATGACTTACCCTCTCCCGCCACTTCAGAACTTATACAAATAATCTTATTGGTTTTTTCTGAGGCCAGAAAGTTAAGATTAGTACGTACCGACCGCACTGATTCAGCAAAAATAGACCGCGGCTTGCTCAGGGCGGGAATCTTGTCGTCCTCATCCTTAGAGATTTCATCTGATTTTCTGATTACACCAATAATAGGTATGGTAGTAAGGCTTTCTATCGTTTCCTTATCGTATATATACGGGTTAAGTATCCGGATCAAAATAATAAGGCCAAGCCCTATACCCAACCCCATGATGATGGCCGAGTGCTTTATACCTGCACCATCAGGTGACACCGGCGAAAAATTAGGTTCTGCCGCGTTAATAATGGTAGCTCCTGGTAAAATAGCCGCCCGGCTGATCTGAGCGTCGAGCTTTTTTTCTGACAAGAAAGAGTACACCTTATCATTGATCTCGAAGTTGCGGTTCAGTCCGATCATTTTTTGTTCGGTTTCGGGCAATGAGGATATCTGCTGATTGACGTTACCTATCTGCTGATCTATATACTGTATGCTCTTTTGTATGCGCGCCCTTGATGCCGCAATGTTATTTAAAGATGCGTTTTTAATCTCCAGCAATTGCTGGTTTACATCCTCCATTACCTTTGAAGAAGGTATGTAGGTTTTTGCCAGTTCTTCCTTTTTTAGAATAAGGCCGTTCAACTGTGATATCAGGCTACTTAGCAGCGGATCAAGTGTACCTTCGAGATTAAAATTGAGTGTAATATTATCCTTTTCGCTAATGATCTGCTGCTTTAACTGGTCAATGGCAATCAATTGCAGGTTAAGTAATGTACGCTGAGAGCCCAGATCTTTGGCGCGGCTAAGCGCATCCTGCGAAGCAGAATTAACATCAATAATACCCGAATTTTGCTTGCTCTCCAATATCCTGTTTTCTGACCCTTTCAACTGCAGCGAAAGCGTATCCATCTGCGTTTGTATAAAATGGATCATTTGCGTGGCAGACAAGGTTTTTTGCAAACGATCAAAGCGCAGATATTCGGTCATTATTGCATTGAGGGCATCGGCTGCAAACTGGGGGTTGGAGTCTGTTTCCTGAAGCGAAATAATGTTGGAATATTTTATGGCCTCGCTCATCCTGAGGCCGCCGCTAACACGGCCCAAAAAGTCTTCGGGCGTATTAAACTTAAACAGGTAAACAACCGCTTTTGACAAGTATCCCGGATTTTTAATGCTAAAGGCCATGTTTTCAATACTTACAGGCGCATTATAACGAACGATCTTATCAACCTCTTTATTCCCCAAAGTATAGCTAAGACGATAGGCCCCATTTCCTTCCGGCCTGAAACTGATCAGACCATGATAAAAATTGGTACTATCAAACTTTACAAGCTGTATGTTTAGCGGTTTTTGCGGATAGAGCTCCGTTGTCCTGATGCGGCCGCTCAGGTAAAAGCTTATACGGTAGTCCAAATCCCTTATCGCATTTAATATCACGGTAGGGCTTTGTATAACAAAGGTTTCCGTTTGTACCCTTGATAATCCCCGCTCGGGAGTAGTAAGGTTGGCGGCCTCTGTTAACTCCGATTTTTTGTCCTCAAGCTTCATAGTAGCTGAGGTTGCATAGGTTTTTGGGGTATACCAAAGGTATACATTGGCCCATATATAGCATACAGCAACAGAAGCCGCTATCCAATACCAGCGGCTCAGCAGTATTTTTCCGATCTTAAAATAATCTATCTCCTGACTGGGAAGTTTACGCTGGATCTTTTCTGTTTCTTCCATCAAGGGCTAAACTAAGTATTTTCTGCCATTTAAACCTAATGCTATTATAGCATGACCAATAAGAAATATTTTATAAATTACTTTAACCAGTAGTGTTTAATTATTACTTTAAAATAAACTATTGTATAAATAAGTAAGCATGTTTTTGAGGGCAATAACAATAACCAGTCGCGAAAACCGCATAAACGATAAAAGAAATACACTTTCCTTAAATTATTTTAATATTTAATTAACATTTATGAAATATTGCACTATTTTTGCGCGCTCTTGAATAATTTAAAACTGTGGCGAATAATATCAGTTTAACAATAAAAGATCGCTGGAAGGAAGAATTCAGTACTTCTCCAAAATTATTCCGGATCGTTAGCGGTACAGCTATTATTGCAGTTATAATCTCATTGTTACCGCATTTCTTTGCGGGTATAGAGAAAAGGCAGGGTGTAGTTTTAAACGACCGGCTGCTGGCTATGGTACCGCCACATAATGTATCGATACTTATCTTTATCATCATTTGGGGAACAGGGGCGCTCACTGTTATAAGGGCAGTATACAAACCCGAAATATACATCCATTACGTATGGACGTTGATATTTGTGTGCATTGCGCGAATGATATGCATTACCATAGTTGCCCTTAACCCGCCTATCGGCCTCATTCCGCTTGCCGATCCGCTTACAGGTGTATTCTATGGAGAAGCGTCAATAACGAAGGATCTTTTCTTTTCAGGGCATATAGCATCTGTCACCATCGTTTTTCTGTGTCTTGAAAAACGTAATGATAAGATCATTGCCTTTATTGCCATATTTGTTACAGCAATATTACTGGTAGTACAGCATATCCATTACACAATTGATATTGTTGCGTCGCCTGTTATAACCTACCTGTGCTACAGGTTTGCCAAACATTGCTTTTTCAGGTCTTAGGCAGCGAATCAGGTATATAAAGGCGGGCAACGCCTATCCT
>JBQCIS010000406.1:0-8865 GCA_051953515.1 Mucilaginibacter sp. | reverse complement strand
TACCTGCGCCAAGGTTATAATCTTCAAAAGTATTGTCGAAGAAATTTTCGGCACCGGCAAAGGTTGACGAGTTGCGGTAATCGTACCAGCTTGCACCGGCAATAATGTTTACATGATGATTGCCAAACTGGTTGTCGTATGAGAAATAATCCTCATTTGTCCATGACCCTAATACGCTGTTGGTACGCTGGGCTACACCGTTTTGCGCCTGCGATATCTGGTCGAGATAGTTAGGCGCGTAATAGTTGGTGTAAGTAGACCCGGTTTGGCCGCTGAATGTGGTATTAAAATCGAAATGTTTAACAATATGGAAAGTGCCCATAAAGTTGCCGGTGGTATTCAATATGCCCGTTATGTTTTTGATGTCATTAAGCAACGACACCGGGTTTTCTGAATCCTCAAGGCCTGGGAAATCGCCTTTGTGCGATGAGGTGCCGTCGGGATAGGTAACCGGGAAGATAGACGGGAACTCGTACATCTCGCGCACAGCATTCAAACCGAAGGTGTTGGTTTCGGGGTTGTTGCCCTGGCTGGCGTACGAATTTAAATTGGCCTGGATATGCAGCCAAGGTTTTACATCCCAACCAATATTAATATAGCCGGTGAACTGTTTCTGATAACTGTTGAGCATAATGCCCTGGTTGTTACGGAATGAAAAGTTGGCCAGCACGCTTAAACCGTCCTTACCGCCGGTGAAAGTGAGCGAATGGTTATCGGATACTGATGTTCTTGTAGCCGCTTTTTGCCAGTCGGTATTGTATATCGGATTGCCCTGCGCATCGAACAGTTCTTTTTTGAATGGGAAGTTGTTGTTAGGATCATCATTCGGTGCGAGCCTGCCCGGAACGTAGGCATATTGCCTGCGTACCATTTCTGTAAATTCATCAGCATTTAACAAGGGCAATTCGCGCTCAAGCGAGCCAAAGCTGACGCTGTTGTTGAAAGTGATATTGGATGTGCCTGCTTTACCTTTTTTAGTGGTGATAACGATAACGCCGTTTGCACCCAACGAACCATATATGGCTGATGCTGCTGCGTCCTTATAAACATCGACAGACTCGATGATTGATGGATCGATAGTGGTAGGATCTGCGCCAACAAAGCCGTCTATTACATAAGTTGGTGTGATGGATGAGTTAATGGAAGAGATACCACGTATAACAACCGATGGCGCCTGGCCCGGCCTGCCTGAGTTTTCCATAATGTTTAAACCGGCAACCTTTCCGGCAAGGCCCTGTACTGCGGTAAGCGAAGTTGGGCGTTCATTTACTTCAGAACCTTTAACAGATCCTATTGAAGTGGTAAGGTTAGCCTTGGTTGACGTACCGTAACCAATCACCACTACTTCTTTTAATACGTCGGCAGCGCCCGGCTGCATTTTTATCATAAGTATCTTTTGGTTACCAACTATTACCGATTGGTTTTGGTAGCCCAGAAACGAGAAGTAAAGTGTATCAGTTTCCTTTACCGAATTGAGTGTAAAACTGCCGTTGGCATCGGAAACCGTGCCCTGGTCGGTCTTATTGATGCGTACTGAAACGCCGGGCAAAGGTTCGCCCTTTTCGTCGACGATCTTACCGGATACTGGGTATGACTCATATAGCGCCGGGATATCCATCCCGCTGCTATCGGTTTCGGTGACCGCTTTTGGCGCTGCTGCGGTACTTAAAACTATCCGCTGGTTAACAACATGATAGCTGATGCCCAGCGGCGTTAATACGCTCCGTAATACATCATCGAGCGTTTGCCCGTTTGCCGTGACAGACACCTGCTGATCGATATTAATAATGCTTTTGCTGTAGGCAAACTTTACATCGGCCTGTTTCTCTATCATCTTTAGGGCCTTGCCTAAGCTTGTTTTCTGTACAGATAAAGTCACCGGATTATTAAGCATCTTTTGGGCGCTGCTACTACTTGCGTAGGACACGCTTGTTAAAAGAATCGCTATAAATACCTGTCCTAAAGTTATCTTCATAATTTTACACCAGTACGCTGGTATTGGTCGAAAAAATTTCATAATTTGCTGTGTTTTCTTATTGGTAAATAATGAGAAAATAATACCCTGGCGCCTGCCTTGCAGGCCGTTTAGCGGGTTAAATACTTTGGAGCAGGAGTGTTCGCAGCACTTCTGCTTTTTTTGTTTAGCGGAATTGTCTGGTCTGTTTTACTTCATAATCTGCCGGTTTAATGGATCAATAGGTTAATTGGTTATCAGTTTTAGTTTTTCATAAGCACTATATCTTTTCCGTTTATCTCGTAATTGATATTCAATGTATTGCGTAAAACTTCCATTATCTGCGGAAAATTTAGTCCGTTAAAATCCACCGTGATATAGTAATTGTCGATAGTTTTATTGTTGGTGCGGATATTCAGTCCAAAAGTTCTATCCAGCAGCGGTATCACATCTTTAACCGTTGCGTTATCAAATGAAAGATTTGCCTTTTTCCACACGAGCAGATCAGGCTGTTTTCCGTTGCCGGTATGCAGTTTATTATCCTTGCCCGAATAGCTGGCCTGCTGGTCAGGATAAAGCATCACACTCGAAGTGGTATTGGCCGGTATGTGTTTGCTGATATTTGCGGGTGTTTTGCCCGGCAGACTAACCGATACCTTACCGGTAACCACTGCAACATCGGCAGATGCCGATTGTTTAGTATCCCTTACCCGAAAACTTGTCCCCCAAACTTCGGTTACGATGTGCGAACTGCGGATAATAAATGGCTTTTGCGGATTTTTGGTCACCTCGAAAAATGCCTCGCCGCTCATGGATAACCGGCGGTTTACCTGACCGAAAGATTTTGCAAACGTAAGTTGCGCGCCCGGATTAAGCCAAACATGGCTGCCATCATTTAGCGTTTGTTCACGAATAGTTTTGCTGTTGTTGGTGATAGTAACAAGCTGCTCTGTAGTGGCTGCGGTCTGTTGTTTTTGAGTATGGAATGGGATGATGAGATAAGCGATCAGGAATACTGCCGCCACTGCTGCAGCATAGCCGAAATAGCTTAGTCTTATAACTTTTCTACGGCCAGAAAAATCCTCATCCGATGACAGGTTGGTGGATATCTGCATGAACATCCTGTCGCGCAGCAATTGTTTTTCAATATTGTCTGCGCCGGAAATGTGGTCATCGTCCTGGTGAAATGAATCGTACCAGCTTTTAACGAAAGCTTCTTCTTCGGGAGTGCATTCACCCTTCAGGTACCTGTCCAGCAATTCGCCGGAAATTTTTTTACGCATCAGATGGAAAGTCTATAGTGGTTATAATAGCTAAGTCAGCTATGTGGCCGCTAACCCTACCTTCCGTTAATTAAAAAAGTAAAAAAAATATATTAAGGCTGGCCCGGAGATGTTTCAGGGCTTTGGTAATGTGCTTTTCAACTGCTTTTTCGGTGATGCCGAGCGATTGGGCGATCTCCTTATTGGTTTTATGATGCGTGCGGCTCAGGTTAAAAACTTCGCGGCATTTTACGGGCAATAATTCCACCTCCCTGTTTATCTGGAAGTTCAGGTCGTTATACAACAGGCTTTCTTCTGTGGAGTTATCAAAATCGAGATGATAGAGCGCTACGTGCTTTTCAAACTTATCTTTTTGTATTTCCTTCTGAATATGGTTGATGACCCGGTAATGGACCGCGCCGTGTAAATAGCCGGCCAGATGGGAAATATTCGGCAGCATATCGCGGCGATACCAAAGATCTGTAAACACGTCTTGTACTATTTCTTCGGCTATTACGCCATTTTTTATGCGTTTGTAAGCAGTGCTGTACATTTTTGCCCAATAAAGGTTGTACAATGCTTCAAAAGCGGCCTTATTGCCGTTTTTAAGCAATACCAGCAAGTCCATTTCCGGTAATTGCTCATAGCCCTTCATTATGTGTAGCCGCTTTTGGGTTTATAAATATCAAATAAACAAAATACTAAATTGATTTACCAATCAAATAAAATAAATTAATTTCTCTATAGGAATATAATTTGGCCATTGCAGAAATGACCTTATATATAATTTTACTAACGAATTAACATACCGAAAAGGTTATGCTGCCGTTTCAGCGATCTGATTTTTGGAGCCCGTTACCTTGTCGGTCGCGCGGCTGATGAAAGAGAATGACAAAGCGCTCAAAGGCCTGAACTTTCACGATACAGTGTTATTCCTGCTCAAATACATGGTTCACGATAGGGAAAAGATGCCGGACCATGTCGACCTTTTCAAGGGCCGGCTGGATCCGGCGCAATTCGCAACGGCAAGCAAAGCGTTGGAAAAAGCCTTAGTTTCTCCCCAATCGCCATTTTATATACTGTTAACATATTAAAGCAGCCCCTATGTATAAGTTATATTGATGTAAAGGCGATAATGATTATTTAAATGATACCATCAATCCGGCGGTGACATCGAATCCGTTACGTATGGCCTCGTTGAATTGCGTTTTATCGGTTTGGCCGCTTTGTAAGTAAAGTTGATCGGTGCCGGTGCCGGTTTGCCAGTTAAAATAGCCTGCACCTAAAGCTATATTCGTTTTGTTCGTAACCTGAATAAGCAGTTTCCCGTGTGCCTCAACGCCAAAACCGCTTGCCGAGTGCCGGTAGCTTATCGGATGCTGAAACTGGGTAATCAAATTCCAATTAGCAGTGGCCTTGTAGCTGACCTGATTATAAATGACATCGGCCGATAAACGTAGCGGTCCGCCTAATTTTATCATTGCCAGCGCGCGCAAATATGGGCCGCTCCAACTGGCGGTGTAACTGCTGTTCAGGTTGGGGTACATGCCGGAATGATCGACCAAAAACAGCTCCTGCCGACTGACACCGTATCCCGCCGAAGGCATCAGACTGAAAATATTTCCGCTGATCAATTGGTAATTGATGCCCGCCTTCCAGGCATCAGTATAACCCTTATCACTGCTAAAGTTGCCATTGTAAATGGGGTCGGTGCGATTATCAAGGCCGTAATCAGTATCATTTACTTTTCCGGCCGAACTAAATTGGCGCCCGTACAAACCTTCTGCTCCAAATTTCTTCCATAGCTTAAACTGTATACCAACGTTTAGCGCTGGCCCGGCAACGCCTTTCCATTTCAACTCAGAATAAACATTTGGCGTAGTGCCACTAAGATTACCGGCTATTGACCAACGAAAGTCTTCGCTGCTATAACCGAAGTCGGTAGTTATCCTGAGTCCCTGCTGCGCCTGTGCATAGTATCCGGTAAATTGAAACAAAGCGAGCAGTAATAACAGTTTACAGCGCTGTGCCGTTAGCCACGCCCTCATTCTTGACGGGTATATATGGCCTTATTATCCCATTCAATAGGGTATACATGATAGTTGGCGGGAGATTGTTTTTGCATGATACACATTCGTTTAACTATTGGTTTACTCTAAATTCTTCCCAACCTCCAACGGTAGTGCGGTTACAAGTCATGGCCTGAGTGCCGTTTTCGCTGCTTACAAAATCGCCGTTGTTACCGCGTAATGATATTGTTCCGTCCGAGTTGGTTATCCACGTAAATTGTTCCCAATCTGAGGCAGTGGTGCGGTTGCAGGTAATTGGCTGCGCGCCGTTTTCGCTGCTTACATATTTGCTCATGCTTTGCAGTTCAACTTTACCATTGCCGGCATCAACCACTAAAAATTGCTCCCATGCCTGGGCAGTTGTACGGTTACAGTTCATGGCGGTAGTGCCGTTCTCTCCGCTTACATATAAACCGTTGCTGCCTTTAAGTGTAATAACCTGACCAACTGGCGGTGGCGTAGCGGCTTGGTAGACACGTACATAGTCGACATACATGTTGGCCGGCAGCGCACTTGTATTTACCGTTTGGCCCGGAAGGTCGCCGGCCACGGCCATGTTTAAAATAATGTAAAACGGCAGATGAAAAGCTCCGGTGTTATTAATGTTATTCTGGATATTTCCGGTTTGGTAGAGCGTATTATCAACATACCAGCGAATGCTGTTATTATCCCATTCAACGGCGTAAATGTGGTAATCAGTAGCGGTAGCGGTGGTACTGCTGCCATACTGAACGTGCCCGCTGCCGCCATTCCAGTGCATGGTACCTAAAATGGTATTGTTGGTGTTAACTTGCTCCATTATGTCAATTTCGCCGCAGTTTGGCCACCCCACGCTACCAATGTTGGTGCCCAGCATCCAGAACGCGGGCCAGCTGCCCTGAAACGCCGGCAATTTTATACGTGCCTCAATACGGCCATACTGCACTGAAAATTTGCCCGAAGTATTGAGCTTGCCTGATGTGTAAGGCCAGCCGCCTAAATTTTCGTTTTTAGCGGTGATAACCAGGTTGCCGTTTGTTTCGGTTACGTTAGCGGGCTGATAGTTTTCCTTTTCATTGTTTACACCAGGGTTGCCGCTGTCAATGTTCCATTTCGTTCCGTCGACGCCGGTGCCGTTAAATTCGTCGCTCCAAATAAGTTGCCAGGCTAATGCGCGCGGTATCGTAGCCATGGCGGGCGTTGTTTCGGTTGCCGCCGAAGGGCGGTTCATATCCTTTTTACATGATACGGTCAAGGCCACCAAAACCAGTACCATACCAGTTGCAGGCAGCAATTTTAATAACTGTTTTTTCATAATAGGTTGTATTTAGTTGGTAATTAATTCGTTCGGTTAGGCACTTCCCGGCCCTGGCTTTTATAGCCAGGGCCGGGCTTGCCATTTAAATGCAGGTTAATCGTTTCTATGTGGGCTAACTCACTGGTTTACCTTAAACTCTCCCCATGATGACGCTGTGGTTAGTTGCAGGTCATCGGTTAGGTACCATTTTCGCCGCTCACGTAAAGGTTGTTTATGCTTTTGTTATGGCTTGGCCAATTACTTTCTCATAATTGTGTTCCATTCCAGGTAAAGGTGGCTGCCGCACCGGCCGGCAACGTATAGGTAAATGATTCGCTACCCCACTTTATTTTAAATTTATGGCTGGTGCTGGCCGTATTAAGCGCTATTACCACCTTGCTACCGTCGGGGTTTTTGAAAGCCACATCCTGAATGCTGGTTGAAAATGTATTTGACGATATGCGTGTTGCGCCGCTGCGAACAAATTTTGATGCATGCGCCACAATGTAGTAAGCCGTATTTCGGGTTACTGTTGAGCCCGAAACAGTAATAGCACCCAGGCAATTGCTGCAGCCGCCAACTGTATGCGGGTTGTAGTTTGGATCGGACGCAAGGTTCCATTCAAGGGCCGTCTTTGCCCAGTTACGTGTTGCGCCTATGATGATATTGTTCATATGCCATAAAAAATCACCGCCAAAATTACTTGGGCCAGCAATAAATTGCTCGGTGAAATAAACGTTCTTATTTGGGTAAGCATTATGCACGGTAGTAAGGGCGCTAATATTACCTGCGTACAAATGAAACGCCGAGCCATCCACATAGCCGTTAGCTGTAGCGTCGCTTAAAACCGTTTCTGGATAGCTGGGCTGGTCGCAGTTATGGTCATAGCAGATAATTTTGGTTGTGATTCCGTTTGCAGCAAATTGCGGCCCCAGGTTGTTTTTAATGAAGTTAGTTTCTTCGCTGGGCTGCATAGTCATGGATGGATTGTTGTTACCATTAAGCGGCTCATTTTGTGGTGTTATGGCATAGATATTAATACCCTGTGCCTGCATGGCTTGTATATACTTAACAAAATAACGTGCGTAAGCATCATAATATAACGGGTTAAGATTGCCGCCAGTAAAGCCGTTATTGCCGGTGGTGCTTTGTTTCATCCAAACGGGAGCGGTCCATGGGGTTGCCAATATTTTAATGTTGGGATTAATGGCGAGGATCTGTTTTAAAACAGGCACCAGGTCGGTAAGCTCTGCATTGATGCTGAAATTGGTCAGGTTGGTATCGGTTTGCCCCGATGGCATATCATCGTAAGTAAAGTCTGACGCACTAAGATCAGACGCGCCGATGCTGATGCGTACATAGTCAACGCCTATCTGTCCGCCAGCGGTACCATAAAGTTCGTTCAGTATAGCGGTTTGTCCGCTGCCCAAACTATTTATTAGCGTAGCACTGCCGCCTGTTAAGCAATAACCAAACCCATCGATAGTTTGATAGGTAGTAGTTTCGTCGACAGTAATGGTGGTGTTGTTGACGCCTGCGTCAGCAGCAAAGTTAACACTGGTCTGTTGCTGTAATAGCTTTGATTGATCGGAAGTGGTTTCCCAAATGCTAACCGTCTCGTTAGCCGACCTGGCAACTGTTGAACCTGTTGTTTTCGGGCCACTTTGCCCGGAACCGTTTGTTTCGTTTTTTTTGCATGCATACTGCAATGATAAAGGCAGCACTAACAAGGCTGCAATAAGCCTGTAGCTTTTTGAGTAATTAATGTTCATAAAATTGGTTTATAATTGATTTGGTTGATAGCAGCAGTACACCAATTCCAATTTAACCGCTAAATAAAAAACACACCACCAAGCCGACCGGAACGGCCTGTTATGAACGGTTTTTTCGATAAGCAGGTGGATAATGGTTTGTGCTGGTTTTATGCAAATGTATAGCTATTTGCATTTCAAAAGCAAGAAAAAAATTAAATAAATATCTGATTATTAATTACTTACATAATTATTTAATACGCTTGGTTCGCATGGTTAAAATACTACTAAATGCATTTTTAATTATTTTAATGCGGTTTTCAAGGCCTTATCTCTTATCTGGTGATACGCTTGCTTCACAGTTAATTTTTTAAGCAAAGCGGGCTTTGCGGCATGGGGAAATTAATAAATGTTGGTGTTAAGTGTACAATTTGAAACAATGACGGGCGCGCTCACCCGAGATAAAACATAAAAATTAAAAAGTTTAATCTAAACAAAAAAAAAAAATAAAAAAAAAACTAATTTACTTATAATTAATTGTTTATTTTTAATG
>JBQCIS010000405.1:0-7831 GCA_051953515.1 Mucilaginibacter sp. | reverse complement strand
TAAAAAATCAGCACGTATTGTGGGTGAGGTGATGGGTAAATACCACCCTCACGGCGACTCATCGGTTTACGATACCATGGTGCGTATGGCACAGGATTTCAGCTTGCGGTACCCGTTGGTTGAAGGCCAGGGAAACTTTGGTACCATTGACGGTGATAACCCTGCGGCAATGCGTTATACTGAGGCAAGGCTGCAAAAGCTGGCCGAAGAAATGCTGGCTGATATCAATAAAGATACCATCGACTTCCGCCTGAACTTTGACGATACGCTGGAAGAACCGACCGTATTGCCTGCTAAATTCCCCAACCTGCTGGTAAATGGGGCATCGGGTATCGCCGTAGGTATGGCCACCAATATGGCGCCGCACAACCTTACGGAAGTGATTGACGCGACTGTTGCCTATATAGATAACCGTGATATTGAAGTAAGCGAACTGATGCACCACGTAAAAGGTCCGGATTTTCCTACAGGCGGTATCATTTACGGTGTTGAGGGCCCGCGCGAGGCGCTGGAAAGCGGCCGCGGCAGGGTAGTACTGCGTGCAAGGGCAGAGATAGAAACCTATAATAACGACCGCGAACGTATCATCGTTTCGGAAGTTCCGTATCAGGTTAACAAAGCCACCATGATTGAGCGTACCGCCGAATTGGTGAACGAGAAAAAACTGGAAGGCATTTCAGCTATCCGCGATGAATCCAACCGGGAAGGCATCCGTATTGTTTACGAGATAAAACGTGATGCAAACGCCGCTATTGTATTAAATAACCTATTCAAATACACGCAGTTACAAACATCATTTAGTGTAAACAACATTGCGCTGGTACACGGCCGCCCGATGTTGTTGAACCTGAAAGACCTGATCCATCACTTTGTTGAGCATAGGCATGAAGTTGTTATTCGTCGTGCGAAATTTGAATTGGCCGAAGCACAAAAACGTGCGCATATCCTGGAAGGCTTACTAATCGCGCTTGATCACCTGGATGAAGTGATTAGACTGATCCGTGCATCTGCTACGCCAGATGAAGCGCGTGAAGGCTTGATAGAAAAATTCGGACTAAGCGATGTTCAGGCACGCGCTATTCTGGATATGACGCTGCGTCGTTTAACAGGACTGGAACGCGACAAGATCAAGGCAGAGTACGAAGAATTAATGAAACTGATCGATTACCTGAACTCAGTTTTGGCTGATGAGGGTTTACGTATGCAGATTATTAAAGACGAACTCGCAGAGATAAAAGAAAAATACGGCGACGAGCGTAAAACCGAGATCGTGTATTCATCAGCCGAGATGAACACCGAAGACTTTATCGAAGATGAAGCTGTGGTGATCACCATTTCGCACGAGGGTTATATTAAACGTACGCCGCTTACCGAATACCGCAGACAGGGCAGAGGCGGCAAAGGAGCATTGGGCAGCAACAGTCGCGATGAGGACTTTATTGAGCATTTGTTGGTGGCATCCAACCACAACTATATGTTATTCTTTACCGAATCAGGTCAGTGTTTCTGGTTGAGGGTATTTGAAATTCCGGAAGGGACACGTACTTCAAAAGGCCGTGCTATTCAGAATATAATCAATATTCCGAAAGAGGAAAAGATCAAGGCGTTTATCAAACTGCTCAGTCTCAAGGATAAAGAATACCTCGAAAACAACTACATTATCATGTGTACCCGCAAGGGCACCATTAAGAAAACTTCGCTCGAGGCCTATTCACGTCCGCGCTCAAATGGTATTAACGCTATCAATATCAACGAAGGCGATTCGCTATTGGAAGCAAACCTTACCAGCGGCAGCAGCGAGATCGTAATGGCGCTGAAATCGGGCAGGGCTATCCGCTTTAACGAGGCAACCGTAAGGCCTATGGGCCGTACAGCTACCGGTGTTCGCGGTATTACGCTGGATGGCGATGAGGATGAGGTAGTTGGCATGATCAGTATAGATAACCCTGAAACTACTGTATTGGTAGTATCAGAAAAAGGTTATGGTAAACGTACTGATATCGACGATTATCGCGTTACTAACCGTGGTGGCAAGGGTGTTAAAACACTTAACATAACTGAAAAAACCGGAAACCTTGTAGCCATAAAGGGTGTTACAGATACAGACGACCTGATGATCATTAATAAATCGGGCATCATTATCAGGATCGCGATGAATGAACTGAGAACGATGGGCCGTGCTACCCAGGGCGTAAGGCTGATAACACTAAAAGGAAATGACGAAATAGCATCAGTTGCAAAGGTTGAGCATGAAGAGGAGGAAGAAACCATTGACGGCGCTGAAAATTCAGCAGAAAATCCGGAAAATGGCGCAGAACCTGCAGCTGACGATACAACTGAATAATAATTTTATGCAAAACCGTAAGTTAATACCGGTTTTATTATTGCTGACATTTACCACAAGCTTAGCCTTCTGCCAGTCGGAAGTGTTTAAGCCTGTGGTAAATAATCTGGCTCGGTTCAAACAAAAGAAAGATCTGAAATTTCTGGCTGCCGCTAAGAAATCTATTGACAGCCTCATTACCAACAAATCAGATTCAGCCAATCTTACCAAAAGCGTTTACAGGGTCGTTGTTTATACATCCATCGTATATACCGATACTTCTAACACCCTGAAAATGCCGGCCGATTTCCTTCCTAAAACCATCCAATTGGTTGACAGGATAAATGCTAACAAAAAAAGCGTCAGATATGCTGATCAGATGGATTATGCAAACCGCTGTTTGGCAGATGTGTTTATCCGCCAAGGTTTTAAATACCTGGCCATTTTAGATTATACGAATGGCAAACAAGCCTTTCTTAAAGCGCAGAAATATACCCCAAAGTATAAACGGCTCAACTTTTACCTCGCTTACTGCAATAACCGCCTGGGCAACCTGCAGGATGCCGCCAACTATTACAACGATGCGATAGGCACCGATACATCAAAAGCTGAATATGTGGAAAACACCGCGAATATTTACAAAACGATGGGGGATACGGCAAAAGCCATTGCGTTATTGCAAAAAGGGAGAGACCATTTTCCTGAAGACAGATTTTTGTTGCTTAACCTGGCCAATATTTATAATAATCAGCAAAATTATATAGCTTTGGCTTCGTTGTTGCCACAACTGCTTGACAATTACCCTAATAACGCCGATATTGCATTTGTGGCAGCCAACTGCTACGATCATTTAAACCAATACGACAAAGCTGAAGTACTTTATCTAAAGGCAATTAACCTTAATGGTTCGGCCTATGAACCGGTATTAAATCTTGGCTTATTGTACCTTAAAATTGGTTTAGTACGATCTGAAAAGGGGAGTGGCCAGCACATGAATGAGGCTGTAACCTACCTGGAGAAAGCAGATGAAATATCACCGAATGAAATAAACGGCTTAAAAGCATTGCAGCTTGCTTATACTTGTACCCAAAACAATAACGGGCTGTTAAATGTAAATGATAAATTAAAACAGTTAACCAATCAATAATTAAAATGAAAATCAAATTTTTGATCACAGGTATTTTAAGCCTGGTAACCATTGCTGCATTTGCGCAAAAAAGAGAGCTTGAGAATGCCGATGATAAATTTAAAAGCTACGATATTGCAAGGTTGAACAAATTGACCGCATCTCAGGCTGCGACAGACCTTAACGATGCTAAAACATCTATTGATAAAGCTGCCGCAAACGAAAAAACGGCCAATTTACCTCAAACTTACGCACTTAAAGGTGTTATTTATGCTGCATTGGCGGTGGATTCTACCCAAAAAGCATCACAGGCTGCAAACGTTAAAACAGCTACTGATGCATTAGCCAAAGCTAAATCGCTTGACTCTGCAAAGAACGAATACAAAAAAACAATTGACGAAGGATACAGTATTTTGGCTCAATACACCTTTGATCAGGGCAGAACTGCCTTTTCGGCTAAAAAATATGTAGATGCTTATATTTCTTTCAGCACATTTAAGCAGTTAAGGGCACCTGACGATACACTTGCAGCCTATGTTGTTGCATTATCAGCAGGTCAGGCCGGTATTACTGACCCTAAGTTTAACCAGGCTGCAATAGCGAATTACAAGCAATTGATAGCGACACCCGTATACAATGGCAAACCCGAGGCTTATGATTACCTTACGGGATTGTACATTAACATGAAAGATACCGCCGATGCTTATAAAACAGTAATGGAAGGCGTACAAAAATATCCGAACAATAGCGCTTTAAGAGACAAAGCGATAGTTATCGGATTACAATCAGGCAAAACCGATGAGTTGACTGGTACTATCCAATCAGCCATTAACGCCGATCCCAACAGGAAGGAATTGCATTATTATCTGGGTATAACTTATTCAGAAATTGCTGATAATATTTATGCAAAAGAAGCTAAAGCAAAAACTCCTGCCGCAAAGGAAGCATTGGAAACGCAGGTTGTAGACAATTGCAATAAAGCAGCTGCAGAATTGCAGAAAGCACTAGCAATAGATCCAAATTACGGTTCAGCTGCAATTACATTATCGTATGTATCAATGAAACCGGTTACCGATTTGTATAACGCTGCCAACCAATTGCCAACTAATGCGCAAAAACAATATGATGCCGACATGGCCAAAGTACAAACCTTGGCCGATGCAGCAAAACCGGCAGTTTTAAAAGCGGTTGAATTAAATCCAAACTCTGTTGAAGCATTAACCAATTTGAAAAACTATTATCTCGTTAAAAAAGATATGGTAAATACAAATGCTACACAAAAGAAGATAGAGGCATTAGGAAAATAATAAAAGGAAGAGAGGGATTAACTATCCCTTTCTTTTTATAAATACAACTTAACATAATGTTAATTATTGGAATAATATTTATTTAGTCCAATTAAATAAAACTTGCCGAAAAATTGTATTTCTTAACAATTCTTATTGTGTGTTAATATATGTTAACGAATTAGTATAGTTACACATTAGCCGTTAGATTTGAATTGCCTTCAGGATCACAATGAAAAGAAAATTAAAGACATTATTTTTCTTAATAACTATAGCGCTCACAGGTATAATCGCTTTGCAAATTTTCTGGTCTGTAAATGCCTACAATGTTACCAAAACCAGATTTGATGCGGATGTTGACATCGCTATGCAAAATGCGATGAATGATTGTAAAAAAGATTATTTTGATTCGATACGTGTGGTGCTGATCAGGCGATTATCCGATACGGTTATCAAGATACATATTGATACTTTACGCGAAGCCGATACGGTACATAAACAACTGTCAGTATATATGAAAAGTAAATACGGCTCACTTATAGAGCCTTTTCATATAACATCAAATCAGTTTGATTATTACCGGGCAATGATCAAACATAAGCCTGCAACAATTCCGGAGGTGCTTACCGAAACATCATTTTATATGCCGGTGCTGATGAATGACTGGCAAATGTTGTTAGGCATGGATGACATACGTGAACATTGGGCAGAAACAGCTGCTTATTTAAAGGCTCATAGTAATATTCCAAGCGATACCATTTTCGCGCGGCAAATGAATAAACAATATGGGATTTACGCATTGCCGCCAAATTATGAACAAGCTGATAGTATAAAGTTAAGGCATTATTTAACTCTTGAATTGGGAAAACGGCACATCATAAAGCCAAATTTCGATTTTCATTTTTCTGTAAATCATACTCAGCCCCGAAAACTAACCAGTACTTATAGTGAAACCGGCGAATACACCTACAAATACCATGGATTTGTTTTTCTGGGTGTTACGGGGCGCCCTTTTTTCGCCAGGGCCACGTTCAGCAGGGCGCAATTCTCTGTCCTGTATAAAATACTGGCCCCTCTCCTGCTTACTTTATTGTTACTGTTGTTTACCATTTACTGTTTCAGTTATATTATCCGGTTAGTTATTCATCAAAGAAAATTAGCTGAGTTGAAGGACGACTTTATCAATAACATGACGCATGAGCTAAAAACACCTATCGCCACAATTGCTGTGGCTATTGAGGGACTGCAGAACTTCAACGCCTTAAATGATAAAGAAAAAACACAGCGTTATCTGCAAACATCCCGTATAGAATTATTAAAGCTGAATAACCTCGTTACCAAAGTATTAAATATCGCAGCATTTGAGAATAAAGATGTCGATCTGGTAAAAGAAACAATAAACGTTGATGAAATGGTGAATGAGATCATATCAGGCAATAAAATTAAAGCCGATAAAAAAACAGAGATCACTTACCGTAACGAAAACGTTAAAAATATTTTTGCTGACAGGACCCATTTTGGCAACGTGTTGAACAATATTATCGACAATGCCATAAAATACAGCAAAGAGACTGCTGATGTGGATATAGTGGTTACCAGGGAAGGAAACAATGCTGTATTCACTGTAAAAGATAAGGGTATAGGCATACCGTCTGAGCACCTTAAATTGGTATTTGACAAGTTTCACCGCGTTCCCACGGGCAATGTGCATAATGTAAAAGGTACAGGTTTGGGGTTGAGTTATGCGCAGTATATTGTAAACGCGCATGGCGGCAATATTTCGGTAAAAAGTGAAATAAATGAAGGCAGCGAGTTTATTGTTTCCATACCTTTAAATAATGGATAGCATAAAAATTTTATTAGCTGAGGATGAGGCCGCGCTGGCGCATATTGTACGCGAAAGCCTGGAAGAGCGCAATTTTAAAGTGATACTATGCGCGGATGGCGAAGAAGCCCTCGAGCTTTATGCCAAACACAAACCCGATGTGCTGGCCCTTGATGTAATGATGCCCAAACTTGACGGTTTTGAACTGGCTAAACGCATCAGGGAAAAAGACACTCTTACTCCTATTATTTTTATCACGGCACGTTCGCAGGTGAAGGACGTTGTAGCCGGTTTTGAATTGGGGGCAAATGATTATCTGAAAAAGCCTTTCAGCGTTGAAGAGCTGATCGTTCGCATAAAATCACTATTGCGCAATAAGGCGTTGCATGAAAATACAAAAAACAGGTCTGGCGCAGAGCCGTTAAAAATCGGCAATATTGTATTTGATCCGGTAAAGAATACCATCAGGCATAACGATACGCTTGTAAATCTCACTTCGCGCGAAAGTGCCGTGCTTAGCCAGCTTTGCCAGGTGGGTATGGAATCCGTTCCACGAAAAACATTGCTCGAAAAAATATGGGGCAGCGATGATATCTTTAATGCACGCAGCCTGGACGTATTTATTACTAAACTGCGCCGTCATCTTGAAGTTGATCCGAATATCCAGCTCATCAATATAAGGGGCATTGGTTATAAGCTGGTTTGGTAATTGGGGATAACTTTTACTTTAAAACCACCTTTCTACTGCTGCATTCTCTCAAATTATTCTGATATTAGGCCTATGCAGGTCACGGAAAATAGGTTAAAATGGATAATGCGTTTCTATCCGCCCCTATTCTTCCAACGGATATGGACGATACGATTTGAGAAAGATTTCCGCGGTGTAGAGGTAAAGATTAATAAAAGTATCTGGAACCGTAACTACAACAATTCAATTTTTGGAGGCACTATATTTTCGGCGTCAGACGCCTTTTACCCGGTATTGTTTTTTAAAATATTCACGCAAAAAGGGTACAATATCAGGGCCTGGTCAAAATCGTCAGAAATAAAGTACCTTAAGCCGAGTTACTTTGATCTTTATTTTAAGCTGCATATTGATGAAGATGAGATAGCTGAAGCCGAAGAAATACTCAATACAATAGGGAAATATACCAAACTGCACCCGATAGAGATTTATGATAAAAATGGCCTGAATGTGGCTTCTGTAATGATAGAAGTTTACATGCGGAACCTTAACTTTTTTGAAAATGCCGGTAATAATGAATGATGAT
>JBQCIS010000404.1:0-5461 GCA_051953515.1 Mucilaginibacter sp. | reverse complement strand
GGCCTTAAACGTATCGCGCACAGACGACGCATAAGCCGGTTTTTTATAAGAAAGCAGCATCCAGCCAGCAAATAATTCGTTTCTATCCTGCCATTTTTTGGTAGGGAGGTAATGCGGGAAATCGCCAAAACGGGTATTGGAGTAAAGCTGCCCATCAGCATCAAAACCGGCCGGGAACATACTTATCCTGCGTTCGAAATTCCAGTTTACGGCAACCCAGGGCGTGCCGGTATTCCAATAATTGCCATATAGATCCTGAAAGGTATTGCCATGGCCGGCACCCTGCATAAAACCGCCCGGTTTGTAAGAAACCGGGTTGTATGGCGCATAAGTAAACGGCCCCATCGGGTCATTACCTACATAAGTGCCATTGGCATATACATTATATTCGGTACCGGGCGCTGCATATTGCAGGTAATATTTGCCGTTGTGTTCCGTCATCCATGAGCCCTCAATGAACGGATCAATCGTACCGCGATGATCCTTGCCAAAGCGTTCCCAGCCATGTTCTTTAGGATGAAGTCTGATCAGTCCTTTGGCGCTGTCAATATAACTCAAGTGTGTTTTGGGATTGAGTTGAATGCCATAAATAGGATAGGTGTTTGACGAACCGAAGTACATATACCATTTGTCGGTACGGTCGTCATGGAAAATATCCGGATCCCACGGACCGAGTGCACCAGGCATCATGGGCAGCAGGCGATTGTAAAACGCTAAATGTCCGTTCCATGGCGTTGTGGTGTAGAATATCGGGCGTTGCTCAAAAGTGGATTGAAACAGGAACAACGTATCGCGCACGACTAATGCGGCAGGAGCGCAGATATCTTCCATCGGCCATTTATCGGGTGTAACAAACTGCCAGTGCAGCATATCCTTTGAATGCCACCAGCCGTTGGAGATGGTTGCAAACAGGTAATATTCGCCTTTGTAGGTCAGGATAACCGGGTCGGCAGCTGACCGGTAGGAGATATGTTCGTTCAGCTGTTCAAAATTATAACGGTAATTAATATCAACCGGGTTACAATATGTTTTCTGATTGGGCGATTGCGCTGTACAAAAGCTTACAAACAGGCTGAATAGCAGGCAGGTGGTTAATCGTCTCATTCTGGCTTTTAGATTGGTGGCCTAAATGTAGAATAAATCACGCGCCGATATATACCAGCAAAGCATTTGTGAAAGTAATGTAGAGGTATGAGCAGGCGATGAGCAGGAAATGGATAGGAGTTATTGCACAGACTTGCTAACATCCAAACTTAATAAATCCCCGGAAGTATAAATAATATAGGCAATGGCACTGGTAATGAACAGCCCGCCAAAATGCATATATCTTGATACCTTAAAATAGTATGCAGGCGCCACGTAGGCCAAAAGCAACGAAACGCCGAATGTTATGAGCAGGATAAATATCTGCACGATCGCTAAGATCCGAAATGGTGCAGAAAGCAGAGGGTTTCTCACCATAAACGATACTACTATCAGGAATATAGTGCTTAGTATAACAAGAATGTTTACGGTGGCCACTAATTTCATCATGATTACCGGCGAAAATGATGCAAAACCAATAATAGAAGTGATAAGTACCAATGCGGCAAATATATAAAAGCCAACTACTATCACTTTGCGTTCGCCAATGTATTTAAGTAGTTCGATAAGATAAAACAGACCGATAAGATAGGCCAATTGCGAAATGGTGTAAATGCTATTATACAGCACATTCTTTTCCGGCGGAAAATTGGTGCGGTATATGCCTACTACCAGCAGCAATATAACAGATATAATGCATGATGCTAACGCTATATTTCTGAACCTGGGGGTTATAGTCATAGCTAACCGATTTTTGTTTAAGATAGAAATACTAAGGTTTAAAAACAAAAAAGCCCGGAATAAGTTTCCCGGGCAGTTTATTACTTTCAGCTTTCACCTCACTATTCAAAATACTCCTTCATCCGTTCAAAGAAACTTTTCTCGTTCTTGCCGGGGTTGGGTTTAAAGTTTGGCGAACTTTGCAGTTTTTCCAATAGTTCGCGTTCTTCTTTGCTGAGCGCTTTTGGTGTCCAGATGTTAATATGTACCAACTGATCGCCGCGGTGGTAGGAGTTCACTTCCGGAACGCCCTTGCCTTTCAATCGCAAAATTTTACCGCCCTGTGTACCCGGGTCTATCTTTATTTTGGCTTTGCCGTCAATGGTTGGCACTTCAATGCTGGTGCCTAACGCTGCATCCACAAAATTGATGTGCAGATCGTAAATTACGTTGTTGCCATCACGCTTCAGCGTTTCGTGCGGAATTTCTTCTATCAGAATGATCAAATCGCCTGGGATACCGCCGCGTGGGGCTGCGTTACCTTTGCCGCTCATGCTTAGCTGCATGCCTTCGCTTACACCTGCGGGAATATTGATGCTGATGGTTTCTTCGCCACGTATCAAACCGTCGCCATGACAAACCGGACATTTAGCCGTGATCACCGTTCCTTCGCCATTACATGTAGGGCAGGTGCTGGTGGTTTGCATCTGGCCCAAAATGGTATTGGTAACCCTGCGCACCGCACCTGAACCGCCGCAGGTTTTACAGGTTTGTACCGACGAACGGTCTTTAGCGCCAGAGCCATCGCAGGTTTTACAAACTATTTGTTTGTTTACCTTTATTTTCTTTTCGGCACCGTTGGCTATTTCTTCTAAAGTGAGGCGAACCTTAATACGCAGGTTGCTGCCGCGCATTACCCTCCGGCCGCCGCCGCTCTGCCTTCCGCCGCCAAAAAAGTCGCCGAATGGACTGCCGCCGCCGAATATATCGCCAAACTGGCTGAATATGTCTTCCATATTCATGCCGCCGCCACCATAGCCACCGCCCGCTGCAGATGACGCATTGGCAGCATGACCAAACTGGTTGTAACGCTGGCGCTTTTCAGGATTGCTCAGTACTTCGTAAGCCTCGGCCGCTTCTTTAAACTTCTCTTCGGCATCTTTATCGCCCTGGTTTTTATCCGGGTGATATTTGATGGCCATTTTACGATATGCCTTTTTTATTTCGTCAGCATCTGCATTCTTCGAAACACCAAGTACATCGTAATAATCTCTTTTAGACATGTATGTAATTATTGAATTATAGAATTATTGATTTATTGAATGTGATTTTGGCTTATTGAATTATTGAAATGTCAAATCAATAATTCAGTAAATCGTTAATTCAATAACTAATTAGCTCCCCACAATTACCTTTGCAAACCTCACTACCTTATCGCCCAGGTAATAGCCTTTCTCCATTTCATCCAGCACTTTTCCTTTCAAATCTTCATTTGGTGCGGGTACATTGGTTATCGCTTCATGCAGGTCTGCATCAAAGGGCTCGCCAATAGCTTCCATTGGCTTTAAGCCTTTCTGTGCCAGTATATTATTTAGTTTGCTGTAGATCAGCTCAACGCCTGCCTGTACAGCAACCGCATCAGTAGCAGTTTCCATTGATTTAAAGGCACGTTCGAAATCATCCAGCACAGGTAAAAGCGAAACTATAATTTCTTTACCTGCGGTAATGATCGTTTCCTGGCGCTCTCTTGCTGTGCGTCTTCTAAAGTTATCAAATTCAGCAAATAAGCGCAAATATTTATCGTTGGCTGCCGCCAGTTCTTCTTTCAGTTTTTCTTCAGCAGACGGGGCTTTTTCGGCTGTGGTACCTGCCGCTTCGGCATGCTGAGTCTCATCTGCAACACCTGTCGTATTTTCAGTCGAATCCATATCTTCTGTCTTCTTTTTCTTTAACATAGTATATTTTTAGTGATCAATTACTGCAAAACAAGTATCCTGCCAGTTGTAATTTCAGGACATACTGACAGCGTGTTTTTTTAATGGCAGTATAAAGTGGCAGAGGCAGCGAAGCTGCTTGGAAAGTGGCAGTTTTATAGTAATAGTTGCAGTAGCACTAAGCAGTGATTTTACTACCGCTACTGCAACTAAAAATTATGCTATTTGTACATCTTCTAACACCTTGCCGTTCTCGCACTTAATAATACGCGAAGGGAAGGTGCGGATGATATGATAGTCGTGCGTAGCTATAACCACCGCTGTGCCCAGGTTCTGGCTGATCTGCTTCAGGAGCAATACAATTTCTTCTGATGTGTCCGGATCGAGGTTGCCCGTTGGTTCGTCGGCAAGGATGATTTCCGGATCGTTCAGCAATGCGCGGGCAATCACTACGCGCTGCTGTTCGCCGCCTGAAAGTTCGTGCGGCATTTTTTTAAGTTTTGAGCGGAGACCTACCTTTTCAAGTACGTCAAGACTTTTATCGGCGATGAGCTTTTTATCGGTCCAGCCGGTAGCTTTCATTACAAAGGCAAGGTTCTGTTCAACAGAGCGGTCGGTCAATAACTGAAAATCCTGGAAAACGATGCCCAGTTTGCGACGCAGAAAGGGGATATCTTTACTGGCAAGTTTGGTAATATCGTAACCGCAGGCATAGCCCGTACCACTGGCAATGTTCAGGTCGCCGTAAAGCACTTTCAGCAGGCTGCTCTTACCCGAGCCCGTTTGCCCGATGAGCCATACGAAATCGCCTTTATCTACGTGCAGGTTTACATTTGATAGTACAAGGTGTTTCTGTTGCCAGATATCAACATTGTTTAGCTTTATAATGGAGTTTTCAATCATCTTAAAAATCTAATTTCAATATCTGCCCAAAAGGCAATTCCTTAACAATATTCATTATCTCATCGGCATGGTCACCCAACCCAACCTTATCCAGTGATTTCTCCGGCCTGTCAACCCTGAAGTAGGCCAGCAGCGTGAACTTATCATCGCGCAGCTGCACATAATCGGGTATTTTGGCAACGCCTTTTACTTTAATAATATACATTGAAGCCCAAAGGTAAAAGCTTAAAGGTAAAAGGCGAAAGCTAAACGAGAAAAGTTTTATTAGAGGTGAAAGGTTAAAGGCCAAAGGTAAAGGGTTGTTCCATTTTTGGTCTTTAAACTTTTACCTTTCTCCTAACTCCTCAAGGAACTTCATCGTATCCACGCTATCGGCATAATCCCATATTTTAGGTTCCTGGCTCTCGCCGAAATCAACTACCTGGTTTTTAATATCGAGCTTTGCTTCGCTTACCACACACTGTATACTTTCGCTGTTACTGTTTATGCTTTCCTGCGCCTGTTGCAGATCGCTGTAAGTATCGTAAAATACAACCGACAGCGGCGATGTTAGTTTTTCGTCCTTTTTCAACAATAAAAAGCCATTATCGAGATGCTCGTCGCCATTTACGAGATATATCGATTTATTATAGTCGTAATTGTTGTTGTATTTATGGTGATGGATGATCGGCTCGTAATCTTGAATTGATCTGAAGAAATGACCGAAATCATAACCTTCCGGCACCAGTAGTTTTGATACATTACGGCACCCAAGTCCATAATAATCAAAGATATCGTGCCCGAGTTCATGCAACTGTCCGGCTGTTTCATTGCCGGTTAAC
>JBQCIS010000403.1:0-8339 GCA_051953515.1 Mucilaginibacter sp. | reverse complement strand
AATTAGGTGATTGATCATTCTTTATCTCATTTTCCAAAAAACGGCCCAGTGCATCCAATTTTTCGGTCCAGAATATACGGTATTGCTCTATCCAGTCTGATACTTCTTTAAACTGCCTGAAATCCATAGAGCAGTAATGTTCGCGGCCTTCTTGTCTAATGGTCACCAAGCCGCATTCGGTCAGTATTTTAATATGCTTGGATATCGCAGGTCTGCTTACCTTAAAATTGTCGGCAATAGAGTTGAGGTTTAATGATTGATGGGCGATCAGGTTAATGATCTCCCTTCGTGTGGGGTCGGCAATTGCCTGGAAAACATCTCTGCGCATAATTATTTGTTTGGTAACCGTTTGGTTACGTAAATGTAAAAGTAACCAAACGGTTACGCAAAAATTATTTCAAATTTTTTTAAACAATAGGAGTGGGCTGGACACACTATTCACATCGAAGGAATAAATTATTAAATCGCAATCGTTTATTAACGATCAATCATCTTGGAAAAGAAGTCCCACAGCACAATTCCGGCAGAAACTACAATATTAAAAGAATGCTTGGTGCCAAATTGGGGTATCTCGATGCAGGCATCCACTATCTGCATTACTTCATCACTTACCCCGTTTACTTCGTTGCCGAAAATGAGCGCGTATTTTTCATGGGGGAAAGGGGTGAAGTCATTCAGCATAATGCTGTTTTCGGCTTGTTCTATGGCAATAATGCTGTAACCATCCGCACGTAAATGTTCAACAGCCTTCAGCGCACTCTCAAAATATAACCAGCTGACAGACTGGGTGGCACCAAGTGCCGTCTTTTCAATCTCACGGTGAGGTGGCTGTGCGCTGATACCGCATAAAACCAGTTGTTCAACCGCGAAACCATCCGATGTACGGAATATGGAGCCAATATTGTGCATACTACGCACATTATCCAGCACCACGGCAACGTTTAATTTTTCCTGTGCCTTAAATTCCTCTACCGAGGCGCGGTTGAGTTCGTCGAGTTTTAGTTTTTTGTGTTGTTCAGCCATTGAAAAGGCAAACTTACGAAGAGAAGCGACAAAAACTTACGAAGTTTTAAAACTTCGTAAGTTTCCATTAAGTATCAAAAAACGGACAGATTTATTTTAAAATGCCAACGCCATCACCAATCAGCGAGGCATAAACGGACGGCGCGTAGCCGATCTTTGCAGTGTAATAATCGGTAACGCCCTGGCTGAAATCCTCAAAAGAATCGCCTTTTACAAGCGCAATGGCGCAGCCACCGAATCCGGCCCCCGTCATGCGGGCACCTGCAACATCAGCGTTGGTTTTGCTGTATTCAACTACGGCATCCAGTTCTTTTCCGCTCACTTCATAAAGGTCGCGCAGTGATTCATGCGAAGCATACATCAGCCGTCCAAATTCACTAAGATCATTAGCTGCCAGTGCTTTTGCGGCTTGCTTTACACGGTCGTTTTCCTGTATAACGTGGGTAGCGCGTTTAGCTATGGTAGTGTCGGTGATGAGGTGTTTATGTTTTTCGAAAGTGGCATAATCAATATCGCACAGGTTCTGGATATCCAGTTCCTGTTGCAGCGATTTCAGGGCCGACTGGCATTCCTGCACGCGCTCGTTGTATTTGGATTCGGCCAGTTTGCGTGGTTTGTTAGTATTGATAATGGCCAGCACATAATTGCCCAGGTTACTATCTACCGCTTCGTAATCCAGCGTATCGCAGTTCAGCATCAGTGCCTTATTCTTTTCGCCGAAAGTTACAGCAAACTGATCCATAATGCCAGAATTCAGGCCGATAAAGCTGTTTTCTACCCATTTTGAAAGTTTTACCAGGTCGAGCTTTGAATATCCGCAATTGAAAATATCATTCAATGCAAAAGCAGTGGCCACTTCTACAGACGCTGACGACGATAAGCCGGAACCGATCGGAATATCGCCATAGTACAGCATGTCAATCCCCTGCAACTGGTGGCCATCTTTCAGAAAATATTCAATTACTCCGGTTGGGTAATTGTACCATAGTGTGCCTTGTTTGGTATAGCCTTGTGCCACCGGCACTTCGGCCTGCTCCTGGAAGTTGATGCTTTTGAAACGAAATACCTTATCGTCATTCTTAGCTATCAGCAGGTAAGTGCCGAAAGTGATAGCGCATGGCATAACCAACCCGCCATTATAATCAATATGCTCGCCGATGAGGTTAACACGGCCGGGTGAAAAATAGAAATATTCAGCCTGTTTGTGATAAGTTTTGCTAAACGTTTCCTGCAGGTTCTCTTTCATTTATAAAAGGTTAGTTTAAACGCAAATATTGTAATTATTTACATTATTTACTGTATGTTTTACAGTTATTTTTTTATAACAATTCAAACAATTGATAATCAATAATTTATATTATAATTTTGAACGCGAATAAACAGCCGTTATCTTTACTTTGTTCATATACTCATCAATTTAAATACGAAAAATGAAACAATACCTGATAACCGCGTATGACCATACCGACGACGGCGCACTAAAACGCCGCATGGATGTACGCCCACATCATTTAGATGGCGCACGCGCTTTGAAAGAAAAAGGCAATTATGTTTTAGGCGGTGGAATATTGAACGATGAAGGAAAAATGATAGGCTCGACCATGATACTGCAATTCGAAAATGAAGAAGAACTGGAAGCATGGCAGCAAAGCGAGATCTACATCACCGGGAAAATATGGGAGTCGTTTGATATAAAGCCGTTTAAGGTTGCGGATGTTTAAACGGCTAAAAAACCAAAGCTACTATAATGAGTAGCTTTGGTTTTTATGTTGTTTTAAGCTGAAGCTGAGCAGAGCGATCACGAAACGAGCTTTTCCAACTCGCTCATATCATCGGCGCTCAATTCCACTTCGGCCGATTTCATATTTTCTTCGAGATGTTGTATACTCGATGTACCGGGTATCAGCAGGATATTATCCGCATGGTGCAATAACCAGCTCAAGGCTACCTGGTAAATGGTTGCATGGTGCTTGTCGGCAAACTGTTGTAATTTTTCCTGCTCGCTTACTTTAGCGGCATTGAGCGGGAACCATGGGATAAAGGCTATATTGTGCTCTCTGGTGTAATCGAGTACCGGTTCCCACTTGCGGTTATCGATGCTGTACATATTTTGCACGGAAACCACCTCAAAAAACTCCTGCGCCTTTTTAATATCGTCAACACTTACTTCCGAAAGGCCGATATGTTTGATCTTTCCTTCCTGCTGTGCTTTCTGTAAAAACTCAAACGACTTTTCTGCCGGAACTTTCGGATCTATGCGGTGTAACTGGTAAAGTTCTATCTGGTCCAGCTTCAGGCGATTTAAGCTGCCTTCTAAAACCTCTTTCAGGTGTTCGGGCGATCCATTCGGCGTCCATTGGTCAGGCCCGCCGCGTGTGAGGCCGCCCTTTGTAGCGATAACCAGGTCGGCAGGGTATGGGTGGAGCGCTTCGGCAATCAGTTCTTCAGAAATGTGCGGGCCGTAGCTGTCGGCCGTGTCTATGAAGTTTACGCCCAGCTCAACAGCGCGTTTCAGCACGCGGATGGCTTCGTCCTTGTCAGCCGGCGGCCCCCAAATGCCTTTACCCGTAATGCGCATGGCGCCGTAACCCATGCGGTTGATGGTGCGCCCGCCGAGGTTAAATGTTTTCTGAAATGAAATTGCTGCGTTTTCCATAAAAATATGCTTTCAATTATAGATTTAACTCAATATTCGCGTATTTGTTCGGGTATAAATCCACGCTAAAGTCATTTTAGTTTTGCGGTGCATAATTTTTATATGTCTATCTTGTGCAGATACTAATCAGGTGATAATCGCCAATGGGTTTAACGAAAAAAGATTTCGATGCAGTGGTAGTGGGTTCGGGGCCCAATGGGCTTGCAGCGGCTATCCTGTTGCAGCAAAATGGCTTGTCGGTATTGCTGATAGAAGGGAAGGATACCATCGGCGGCGGTATGCGCTCGGCTGAGCTTACATTGCCTGGCTTTACACATGATATTTGCTCGGCGATACATCCATTGGCAGCAGGTTCGCCATTTTTTGCTACGCTGCCGCTTGCACAACACGGGTTAGAATACATTTACCCTGAAATTGATGCAGCTCATCCTTTTGACGATGGAACGGCGGCTATCCTTAAACATTCTATAACGGAAACCGCATTAGCTTTGGGTGCGGATGAAGAAGCCTATCTCCAATTACTTCATCCCATAATGCATAGCTGGCCAAGTATAGCACCCGATGTTTTAGGCCCGCTTCATTTCCCCAAACACCCGCTTGCCATGGCAAAGTTTGGGTTAAAAGCGCTAACATCAGCAACGCATTTATCCAAAATATTTAAAACAGAAAAGGCGAAAGGGTTGCTTGCCGGAATGGCAGCCCATGCCATGCAGCCCTTAAGCAATGCGGCAACCTCGGCTGTTGCATTGGTTTTAATGGTAAATAGCCACTTGCGCGGTTGGCCCATGCCCAAAGGAGGGACACAAAGCCTTGCCAACGCCCTGGCGGGTTATTTTATGTCGATAGGGGGAAAAATAGAGACAAATTTTTATGTAAGATCGATGGAACAGTTGCCGTCTGCCAGTGCGGTTTTGTTTGATATTGCACCGCAACAGTTATTGCAGATAGCAGGCCATAAATTTTCATCCCTGTACAAATGGCAACTGGAGCGTTACCGTTATGGTATGGGGGTATTTAAAGTAGATTGGGCATTGGATAGCCCGGTACCGTTTGCTGCCGAAGAATGCCGCAAAGCAGGTACAGTACATATTGGCAATACGATGACTGAGATAGCTAACAACGAGCAGCAAACATGGAATGGCCATCATCCAGAAAAGCCATTTATATTGCTGGCGCAACCCAGTGTTTTCGATCCAAACCGCGCGCCTGAAGGCAAACACACAGTATGGGCGTATTGCCATACCCCGGCAAACTCGACAGTGGATATGACCGATATTATTGAAAAACAGATAGAACGTTTTGCGCCCGGATTCCGCGACAGGATATTGGCAAGGCATACCTTTAATTCGGTGCAGATGGAAGAATATAACCCCAATTATGTTGGAGGTGATATCAATAGCGGGGTAATAGACCTGGGCCAATTATTTACACGACCGGCCCTGCGATGGTCGCCCTATCGTACTTCTGAAAAGGGAATTTATTTGTGCTCGGCTTCAACGCCGCCGGGTGGGGGCGTGCATGGCATGTGCGGGTATTATGCGGCGAAACGGGTTTTAAAGGATGTTTTTTCTGTTCAGGCAGATTCTCTCGAAACCTCATAGAACGCCGTTTTTAAGCCAAAATTATCTTCCGGAAAATATTTTCAAAAAACAACTAATCTTTTAGTTTTTGATATAATAACTGCGGTTTCCCTCCCGTTATCCTATCTCAAAATAAAAACTTAGTAAGCAATGAAAAAAAATCTAATCCTCGCTGCCGCATTCCTGCTGGCGGCAAAACTCGCAACCGCCCAAACCGACAAAGGCACACAAAATTTAGGACTGAATTTATCCTTCGATCATGAAAATACGAACATAACCTATTCGGCGTCTCCTGTTTCGACGAATCAGCCTGGTTCTGAAAAAACGACGGCGCTATCCATTGGGCCAAGCTACAGCTACTTCATCGCCGATAAGCTTGATATCGGTGCAAACTTCACTTATTCCCACTTCACTGCACAGGATCCACCTTATTATAATCCGGCGAGCCAGCATGAAAATATTTATGACGGAGAGCTATTTATAAGGAAATACTTTATGTGTTCTGATAAGTTTGGTTTCCGTGCAGGCCCTTATGTGGGTTATAGCAAAACCAGTAGTACATATTTGTACAATATGCCTGATACTACTTTTGTCAGCCATTCTCCAGGCCATTCTGTTTATGGGGGAATATCACTTGGTATGGTTTATTATCCGTCAAAACATCTTGGGGTTTCGGCCACATTAGCCAATGCAGAATATGCCTATTATAAAGGAAATAGCTCTTCTGCAAATAGTGTTACATCCTCTAATAATTTCAGCTTTTCGGCCATTACCAATAATATTGGCGTCTCGGTATTCTATGTATTCGGAGGCAAGTAATTAATCACTCATAAACTGTCACGATCTCGCCCGCGTGTTGCAGAATGCGCGGGTATTTTGTTTTTTTATTGCGGCGTAAACGTCATTAAAAATGCAGAACCAACGCCTTCGCTTGACTGTACCTGGATATTGCCCTTATGCAGCAGCATAATTTGTTTGCAAAGGCTAAGCCCGATACCGCTGCCCGTTTTGCGCGTACTAAAAAATGGGATAAATATCTTTTCCTGTATCTCGGGCGGCATGCCCGAGCCATTGTCTGCTACTTTAACCTGGGTTTTAGTGCCGGTTACTTCTGCCGAAAGGTTAATGCGGGGTTGTTCTTTATCTTTTACCTCTTCAATGGCATTTACCAGCAAGTTAATGAGCACCTGTTCTATCAGGTTAATGTCGGCATCAATAGTGAGCATTGGGTCGCGCAGAATAATTTCCAGTTCAATATTCTTCTTTTCGAGGGTAGGCCGCATCAGGCTGTTGAGGTTCTCGAACAGGTCGCGCACTGGTATTTTGGTCAGGTCGAGTTTAGTAATCTTATTCAGGCTGCGGTAGCTTTCGGTAAATTTCAGCAAGCCTTCGCTGCGGCGTTTAATCGTGTCGATACCCAGCTCAAGGTCTTCCAGTTCCGGGCCTAAGGCGCTTTCAGTAATTTCGGGGCTTTGCAGGCGGTTTTTCAGCGTATCCGCCAGCGAGGATATTGGCGCTACAGAGTTCATGATCTCATGCGTCATTACGTTTAGCAGCTTCTGCCAGGCTTTTGATTCGGTTTCGTCAAGCGCCTCGCTTACGTTCTGGAAAGCGATGAGTTTATACATTTTTTCGTCGCTGCGCATTACACTGGCCGTTACCAGCACCTTTACCAATTGCTGGTTTCGGGTCATGGTGATGATCTTGCTGTCGCCCGGTCGCAGCGCAGTTACTTCCTTGTAAAGATCGGCATCGCGTTTCTCAAGCGAATAAATGGTTTTGAGGTAGGGGACGCCGATCAGCCGTTTAAAGGCTTCGTTTATCCAGCCGGTTTCGCCCGTTTCCAATTCGTACGACATGATACCGGTATCCACCAGCTCCAGTATCTTTTGCAGGTAATGGTATTGCGTTTCGCGTTCGCGGCTGATGAGCTTAAAGGTAGAGTTGATCTCATTAAATCCCTTGCGTAATGGTTTTAGTTCGTTTGGTGCTTTGCGCACATCAAAATGGCGGGAAAAATCGCGGTAATGGATCGATTCTACAAACTGGCTTACCTCATCCTGCTGCTTTTTCTGAAAGCGAACCAGGTCAATGATCTCGTAAACTGTTAATGGCACCGTAACGGCAAGGTACAAGTACCAGTTTCTCGGCCCCACAATAATGGCCGACGTTGCAATGAGTGTTATCAGCAGAAAAAATATGCGCAGCAACAGCCGCCATTCGTAACGGTTAAATATCATATTTGATTAATATGCGGTAAAGCGCGGTACGTGTTAATCCCAGTTCCTTTGCAGCGCGTGTAATGTTGCCGTTATGCTTTTCTATCACCTTCAATATGGCATTTTTTTCCATTGTGCTTAGCGGAACATTATCATCCTCTGTAGGAACTTCGGGAGTAGTTTCCAGTATGGAGAATATCAGGTCGTCTGCGTGCAGCACCGGATCGTCGGCCATAATTACGGCGCGCTCTATGGTGTACTGCAGTTCGCGTACATTACCGGGGTAGTTATATGTTTTCAGCTTTTGCAGGGCCGACGGGTCGAAATCCATGGAGGGCTTAAGGTACTTGGTGGCATACATTTTGGCGAAATGCTTTGCCAGCAGAATGATATCGTCGTTGCGTTTGCGCAATGGCGGCATATTGATCTCCACCGTGTTTATACGATATATTAAATCCTTACGGAAACGGTTCTCGTTAGCCAGTTCGCTTAGCGGCAGGTTGGTGGCACAAATAAGCCTGATGTCAATGTCTAACGGCTTGTTGGTGCCCAGCCTGGTTACCTGCCTGTTTTGTAACACAGTAAGCAGTTTTGCCTGCTGCTGAAGGGTAATATTACCAATCTCATCCAGGAAAAGCGTACCGCCCTGTGCATCCTCAAATCGTCCTTGCCTGTCTTCGCGCGCATCTGTAAATGCCCCTTTTTTATGACCAAACAGTTCACTTTCAAACAGGGTATCTGTCAATGCGCCCACATCCACCTTTACAAAAGGCTTATCGGCACGTAACGAGCGTTCGTGTATGGCTTTAGCCACCAGATCCTTACCTGTGCCGTTTTCGCCCAATAGCAGTATGTTGGCAT
>JBQCIS010000402.1:0-10832 GCA_051953515.1 Mucilaginibacter sp. | reverse complement strand
TCATTTCCAAATCATAATTCACTCTTTCTTCCAGGCGTTTGGCTTCGAGAAAACGCTGATCGTCGATAAATTGCTGTTTACGGGTCTCCAGTTCGGCCTGTATGGCCCAGATGGATTGCTGGAAACGCTCACGCGGCGCTACATACAGGTTGGCCGGATAAACCACCATGTGCGTCATCTTTTCCAGCGTTTTGCCGGTGGTAACGTCAAAAGTGCTTAATTCCTCAATATCATCGCCGAAAAAGGATATGCGGTAGGCGTGGTCCATATAGGCGGGGAAAATATCTACCACATCGCCCTTTACACGGAAGGTACCACGTTTAAAATCTGCCGTGGTTCGGGCATACAATATCTCCACCAGCCGGTGCAAAAATGCATTGCGACTGATACGTGTACCTACCGCGAACTTAAATACCGAATTGGCAAAATCTTCCGGGTTACCCATACCATAAATGCAGGAAATAGACGAAACTACGATCACATCCCGGCGGCCTGACATCAATGCCGAAGTGGTGCGCAGGCGTAGTTTCTCGATCTCGTCATTGATCTGCAGATCTTTTTCGATGTAAGTATTTGACGAAGGGATAAAAGCCTCCGGTTGGTAATAGTCGTAATAGGAAACGAAGTAGTTCACCGCGTTTTCGGGGAAGAACTGCTTAAACTCGCCATACAGCTGTGCGGCCAGCGTTTTATTATGGCTCAGAATAAGTGTAGGCCGCTGCGTTTGCTGGATAACATTGGCAACGGTAAACGTTTTGCCCGAGCCGGTTACACCAAGCAGCGTTTGGTAAGTATCGCCGTTATTTATACCATCAACCAGTTGGCGGATAGCGCCGGGCTGGTCGCCGGTGGGTTGATATTGAGAGGTTAATTTAAAATCCATTTGAATATGTAAAATTACAAATAATAGGGCAAAAGAGTTTGCCGCCTGTTACTTATGGCAAAGTAAACAGGAGTTTATGACAACGGTATGTCAGTAGGGATTAATGATTTCGGATTTCGGATGCTTGATGTCGAATTTAATAATTTTAAAGGCCTAACTTTGTTCACGATGAATACTAATTCCGAAATCCCATATCCGAAATCCGAAATCAGGAAATACCGCCACATTTTCTTCGACCTCGATCATACCATCTGGGATTTTGATAAGAATGCCGAAGAAACCCTGCACGAATTATACGTCACCCACAAGCTAAACGATATCGGGCTGCATTCCCCCGAGGTGTTTATTGAAACTTATACCCGTAATAATCATAAACTTTGGGCGCAATATCATGTAGGCGAGATCACTAAAGATTACCTGCGCGAAGCCCGTTTCAGAACTACTTTTCTGGAACTTGGCGTTCACCCTGATGTAATGCCTGCTGGTTTCGAAGATGAATACGTAAGGCTTTGCCCAACCAAAACCAACCTTTTTCCTGATGCGCATGAGGTACTTGCTTATCTGAAAGCTAAATATGTACTGCATCTTATTTCCAATGGCTTTAAGGAGTCTTCAGAAATTAAAATAGCGGGCAGCAACATTGGCGATTACTTCGATCAGATCATCATATCCGAAAACGTAGGCGTGAACAAACCCGATCCGAAGATATTTCAGCACGCATTGGAGGTATCCGGCGCCAAAAAAGAAGAAAGCCTGATGATAGGCGACAGCATAGAGGCCGATGTGCGCGGCGCATTGAGCTTTGGCATGGACGCAATTTTTTTTAATGCCCTGGGCGTTGATAAACCCAATGATGTGCCGGTGCAGATCAGCGGGTTAAAAGAGTTGATGGAAATATTATGATCTAACAGTACCTTTATCTCCGTGAACATCGCCAAAGAACTCAAAGCCATCAATGCCGCGCTTGACGAATACCGCCGGCAACTGGATACTATCCCCGACGGGCAGTTTGATGTAACGCCACCCCTTGGCGGCTGGTCTTTTGCCGAAGTGTATTCGCATATTATGCAGGCGACTATGGGCGGCAGCATTATGCTGGAGCGCTGTACGCATAAAACCACCAAACCCACTCAGGGCGGCGTAAACTGGTTAGGCAAATATGTATTGTTTACAGGCATATTCCCACCGATAAAAACTAAGATTCCGGATACAGTTGCATCCAGGATAGCCCCGCAAAAGATCAGTAAAGAAGAGGCGAAAAACCTCATCGTGAAATGTCATCAGCGTATGGAAGATATGGCAGTACTCATTCGCGAAAACACTTCCACACGGCGGGCCCAGCATCCGCGCATGGGTATGCTCAATGCCAATCAATGGTTCAAGTTTATTCGCATTCATTTGCAGCATCACCTTAAGCAGTTAGAGCGGATTAGGAAACAATTGGATTGAACAAATCCTTTTTCAGATCCGTCCCATAAATGGGACGGCAATTGATAAAGACAGGTTGGCTTTTCTCATATTGCCGTTAACTGAAAGTCAACGGACCGATCATTCACTGTAATTGGCTTTAGCCAAACTTTTACCAATCATCAGGTCAATCTCACATTTGTTAATAAGTTGAAAAATATTTCTAACAATAGGGTGAAACCTTTTTCTTTTAATAAAGTCTTAACATTCAGATAATTTGCTCTGCTGATATTTGTACTTATATAGTTTAATATAATGAATCTCGAATATTCATATATGGTTGTTTTAGTTCTGCTGATCCTGCTCGGTGTGTACTATTTCAGTCCCTTCGAGTTAAAGGTTAATGAAGAAGAAGGCGACGAATAAACGTTGGCTCGTTTCATCAGGTATGAATAACCGGCACCGTATGCCGGATGGAAAAATATCCCCTCAATTTTATGGCAAAGCGTGAAGTAGATATCGTAGTTATATCCGATGTGCATTTAGGTACATACGGATGTCATGCAAAAGAACTGCTCAAGTACCTCAAGAGTATTAAACCTAAAATGCTTATCCTGAACGGCGATATTATCGATATATGGCAATTCAGTAAATCATACTGGCCCGAAACACACATGAAAGTAGTGCGCCGCATATTAAAATTTGTTACCGAGGGCATACCGGTTTATTACCTCACCGGCAACCACGACGAGATGCTGCGTAAGTTCACCGATATGAACCTGGGCTCGTTCCAGCTACTGAACAAACTGATTTTAAATGTCGACGGTAAAAAAGCATGGATATTCCATGGCGATGTATTCGATGTAACCATGCAGCACTCCAAATGGCTGGCTAAGCTTGGCGCAGTAGGCTACGATACACTGATATTGATCAACAGCTTTGTAAACTGGTGTTTAAGCGCCATGGGGCGCGAAAAAATGAGCTTCAGCAAAAAAGTGAAGGCCAGTTTTAAAGACGCGGTAAAATTCATTAACCAGTTTGAGCAAACCGCCGCCGATCTTGCAGTAGACAAAGGTTATGAATATGTGATCTGCGGCCATATCCACCAGGCCGAGATCAGGAAGCTGGAGTCTACCGATAAAAAAGGCTCGGTGGTATATCTTAACTCAGGCGACTGGGTGGAAAGTTTAACAGCGCTGGAATATCACGACAGGCAATGGACTATCTTTCATTACAAGCCTGAAGATTTTATTAAAGACCTTGACGAGGATGATAAAACGGATGCCGAAGACCTGGATGCCAAAATGGATGTAAGGGCGCTGCTGGAGCGGTTCAGGCATGAAGCTGGCTAATTAGTTCATAATTAATTAATTGAATTTCAATTAAAACTTTATTTATTTCTTAAAAGTAAATAATGAACAAAATGAACGCAAGTTTTGTTCATTTCTATGAGAAAAATCTTCGTTACTTCACTGAAGAGTGAAAAAAAGATTTTTAAATTTACTTGTTGCCTAAATTTTAATGTTTACCCCGGGCTTTATGAGGCGGGCATAGAAATAAACCTACGTAACCTTGCGAACTATTATGGCTGCTGAAAATGGAGATTTCAGCAAAAATATTGATGAAAAGCTTTTCAGGCTTCTTGTAACGCATTTACAGGACTATGCTATTTTTATGCTTGATCCGAATGGGTATATCATGAGCTGGAACCAGGGTGCCGAGCATATAAACGGATATGCGGAAGAAGAGGTTATCGGCAGGCATATCTCTATGTTTTACAAAAAAGAAGATGTTAGGGCGGGGCTGCCATCATGGAACCTGAACGAGGCGCTTAAGAACGGATCTCATCAAAGCGAAGGCTGGCGGGTAAGGAAGGACACGACGGAGTTTTGGGCCGATGTTACCTATGCCACTATTTATGACGATGATGGCCGCCTGATCGGGTTTGCCAAGGTGATTCGCGACGTTACAGAACGCAAACAACAGGATGACCGCAAAGAAGCGCAAACCGTAAGGCTTACACAGCGTGTTAAGGACAATACTCAAAAAATAATAGCCAACGAACTTCGTTTCAGGCAACTGATAGAGAACAGTTACGATGGCATCACTTTGTTCAATTACAAACTTGATGTTATTTACCGCAGCCGCTCGGCTGAGCGCATAAATGGCTGGACGGATAAGGATATTGCCTGCACCGTTTTTGATGATCTGGTACACCCCGATGATAAGGCCATATATGAAAATGCATGGGCCAGAGTGATGACAGAACCTGGCATTCCTGTAAAAATAGCCTATCGCCTTAAACATAAAAAAGGCTATTACATCTGGATGGAGTGTATTTATACCAACTGGCTGGATGATGAAAATATTAATGCCATTGTAGGTAATTTCAGAGATATTACAGACCAGGTACTGGCCAATGAGGAGATCAGAAAAAAAACAGAGCAGGTTGAAAATATATTAGACAGTATTACAGACGGCTTTATAGCGTTTGATAACGATATGCGCTTCACTTATGCCAACAAGCGCCTGGGCGAGATTGTGGGCATTGAACCCAAAGACCTTATAGGCAAATGTGTTTGGGATATCTTCCCCGAAGCAATAGGTTCAGAAACATATAAGGCATTCAACAAGGCACTTGAAACGCAACGTTATGTAAGCGTTGTCGACTATTACGCCCCGCTGGATTTCTGGCAGGAGAACCACATTTACCCTTCTCCGGCTGGCCTGTCGGTATTTGTGCGCGACATTACCATTCAAAAGCATAATGAAGAGTTGCAAAAGCGTAACCAGGAAGCATCAGAAATGCAGGCCGCAATATTAAATGCCCTGCCGCCGAACATAGCCCTGCTTGATGAAAATTACAAGATCATTACGGTAAACGACTCATGGAAAAAATTTGCGCTGGATAATAACCTGGGATTGCCGCATTATGGCATTGGTTACAATTATCTTGCTTTTTGCGAACATGCAATGGGTATGAGCCACGCAGAAGGCAATATTGTAGCTAAAGGAATAAAAAGCGTGGTAAAGGGCCGCCGGAACGCCTACAGTATGGAATACTTGTGGGAATCTAAAGCCGAAAAAAGATGGTATAACGTAACAGTGGCGCCTTTATTCAATAGCAATTACAACGGGGCGGTAGTGATCCATACCAATATTACCGACCGTAAAAATGCCGAAGATTCGCTTATACAATCTGAAGCGAACCTACGCTCGGTATTTGAGAATACCGACCTGTCCATTGTATTATTTGATGCTGACCTGCGCATTGTTTCATTTAATACCAATGCTAAATTATTGGCTATTCGGAATTATGGTAAAAAGTTAACTAAGGGTAACTCTGCCTTTAATTATTTCCAAAAATCGCGTAAGGCAGATATCGAGCAAATGCTTCACAGCATTACTAACAAGGGTAGCTTTAATTACGAAACCACGCATGTGTTAAGCGATGGTACAACCGAATGGTACGATGTGACCTGGATGGGAATATTTAACCGTAAAGAAGAAAATATTGGCTTTATCCTAACATTGAAGGATATAACCGATAAAAAGTTGGCCGAAATGGAACGCGAAAAGATGACTGCCGACCTGGTTAAGCGCAATGCCGATCTGGAGCAGTTTACTTATATTATTTCGCATAACCTGCGTGCCCCGGTAGCCAATATTATTGGTCTCTCCGCAATGCTGGGCGATATGGAAGTAAAGCATACCGAAGACGCCGATACACTGAAAGCGCTGAATGTTTCGGTAAATAAACTGGATGATGTGATTATTGACCTCAACCATATTTTGCAGGTAAACAGCGAGATAAACCAAAAAATTGAAAAAATACATTTTGCCGATATTGTTCGTGATATAACCCAGAGTATCGGTCACATCGTAAAGCGCGAAAACGTTACAGTCAATACAGATTTTGAGATAGACAGCATTTACACACTCAAAAATTACCTGCACAGTATCTTCTATAATCTGATTATGAACAGCATTAAATACCATAGACCAGATGTGGCACCGGTAATCAGAATCAGTAATTTCATACAAGGTGATAAGATCGTGATTATCTTCAAGGATAATGGTAAGGGCATTGATCTGGAAAAGAATGGCAAACAGTTGTTCGGCCTGTACAAACGCTTTGATTACTCTGTTGAAGGAAAAGGCATGGGATTGTTCATGGTAAAAATGCAGGTGGAAAGCCTGAATGGCTCCATTAGTGCGGAAAGTATGCCAAATAGAGGAACCGCATTCAGGCTTGAGTTTCCGGCGAAGGATAAAACGAGTAAATAATCCTCTGTTTGATTTTATAGCTGTTATTTCTGCCGATTTTGGTGTAAAGTTGTAATATTGAAAAGGAATTGTAATAAACAGCCTTACAATAATTCCAATCTGCACTACTCATGAAAATACTTTATGCTATACAAGGCACAGGTAACGGCCATATAAGCCGGGCACGGGAAATTGTGCCGCTGCTGCAGCAATATGGCGAGCTGGACTTGCTGGTGAGCGGTACCCAAGCCGAGGTGAGCCTCGCACAACCGCTTAAATACAGGTTTCATGGCTTTAGTTTTGTATTTGGAACAAAAGGAGGCGTTGACAAATGGGCCACTTTTAAGATCATGAACTTGCCGCAGCTATGGCGTGATATGCACAGCTTGCCATTGAAAGACTACGACCTTATTATTAACGATTTTGAACCGGTTAGCGCATGGGCCTGCAAGCTGCAAAAGGTACCATCCGTTTCTTTGAGCCATCAATGTTCGTTCGTGTCCAAAAAAACACCCCGGCCTGACAGATGGAACTATGCCGAATGGTTGTTCAAATATTATTCGCCTACCACTTATCATATCGGCTTCCATTTCCAGCGTTATGACGATTTTATCCACACGCCCGTCATTCGCAGCGAAGTGCGCAATATGGAAACATCAAACAATGGGCATTATACCGTTTATCTGCCGGCTTATGATGACAAAACATTGGTTAAGCATTTAAGTAAGACGGATGCAGTATGGCACATCTTTTCCAAACGACAAAAAACGCCCGTTCGCGAAGGTAACGTGTATATATGCCCGGTAAATAACCAGGAGTTTAATAAAAGCCTTGCAAGTTGTGCCGGCTTGCTAACCGGCGGTGGTTTCGAAGGTCCTGCCGAAGCGCTTTACCTGCAAAAGAAACTGCTTATGATACCCATGACAGGCCAGTATGAGCAACGCTGCAATGCCCTGGCGGCCTCGCGATTGGGCGTACCCGTAATTGCCGAAATAAACGACGACTTTGCAACACACCTGAATACCTGGATAGCCGATGATAAAAAGGTAATTGTAAACTTCCCCGACGAAACAGCGCAGATAGTGGATGGTATGATAAAAAAATACGCGCGGCAGTAATATTTTTACCGATCAATAATAAACCAGCATTTCAAAAACGAAAGGCCATAAAACAAAACATCCCGGCTAAACCGGGATGTTTTTGTAAGCAGGTACATCGCCCGGTACTAAGGCAACGACGCTGTAATGTTTACCGAGCCTGATGTTCCATTGTTTTGAGCATCTTGCTGGCCATCAATATAGATCTTCCCGCCTATGGGGCTGCTGTCTAAACTGATAACAGTTAAACGAAGCAATAATCCGCGCCTGTTTGATGTAAAACTGGTGGTCCAGTTGGCATCGGCATTAGTTACGGTTTGCGTGTTGCCGTTTCCATCAACATAAGTAATGTTTGATTTGCTGGTGCCCTGAACGGAATACTTCACGGTGTGTGTGCTATCGCTTTTTTTACAGGAAAACACTGTTACTGAAAGCAATAACGCGAATGCTAAGATAGTTTTCATAGTATTGATTGTAATGTATTTGTTACAATTGAAAACGGGAATGGTTTAGTTTTATTATGAAGATTGTTTAAATAGTTAATTTTGTGTTGTTAAATGTAGGTTATCTTGCTTGTAACGCTATAGGAACAACGGGGCAAAATCCGGTTCATTTTACACGGCAGAAGTATTTACAGAGAGCACGCGCTGTATTTTTTTAAATCTAAGGTTTGCTTAAAAAAATGATATAGCGCTCGCGATGATAAGATACTTTATTTCCGCTAAACCAAATTTTCAGTTAATATTGCTGCCTCGAAAGTATCATGATCGTCAGAGCATTTAAAACGTATAATCCCATTAATATTTTATGGCTCATTATTATGCTGTTTGTGCTGCGTATTGTATTTTTTGTACATGCGCCTGATCATGTCAACTTTAAGCTTATTGAGCCCTTTGCCCGTGTATTGATCCCTGCTAATTATGAACAATATATTGGCATACACCTTAATATTTTTCTTGCAGCCGTAGTTGTGCTGATACAAGCCGTTACGCTCAATTATATGGTGAATCACTATAACCTGTTGGGCAAACCATCGTTCCTGCCGGCATTGGGCTATATAACACTAACTGCTTTGTTTGCGCCGTTTATGGTACTGAGCCAACCGCTATTATGCAATTTTCTGCTGCTATGGATGCTGTTTAAAATGCTCGACTTTTATAAGAGCGACAGTGGTAAATCAGCTTCGTATGACCTCGGGATGATCGTAGCTGCAGGTACTTTAATCTACTTTCCGTTTATTTTTCTCTTCCTCATTATATGGATAGCCCTGGTTATATTCAGACCGTTCAACTGGCGCGAATGGGTGGCCGGTATTTTTGGTTATGCAACGGTATTCTTCTTCCTGGCGGTATACTATTATCTTACCGACCGTTTTCACGGTTTTTATAATATATGGGAGCCATTAAAAAGCAAATTCCCGAATCATATCAATATCGATTACTACAATTATCTGGTGTTAATCCCGGTGATTGTTATATTGTTGCTTTGTATTATTAAGCTGCGCGAAAACTTCTTCCGGAGCTACGTGCATGTGCGGAAAGCCTTCCAGCTATTGTTTTTCATCTTTATAATTAGCGGGCTGTGCTTTTATACACGTGCTGAATTTAATTTAAATCATTTTCTGCTTTGCGCTGTTCCCGCATCGGTGTTTTTTGCCTATTATTTTTTGTATGCCAATACAAAATGGTTTTTCGAATTGCTGTATTTTATCCTGTTCGCCGCCATCATCTACTTCCAGTTTAACATTCAGGTTTAACACTTTTTAACTATAATATTCGCCGATATTTATCAGGTTATGTTAGTTTTGTAACGTGAAACTGTTTGTAGCCTAAGGGTTGCAGGCATTTTATTGTTCACTAAAACTTGGTACCCTCATGAAATTTGGCGTTGTAATATTCCCCGGCTCTAACTGTGATGAAGACATTATTTATGTGCTGGAAAAAGTAATGGGCCAGCAGGTGGTTAGGCTTTGGCACAAAGACCACAACCTGCAAGGCGTTGATTTTGTAGTGCTGCCCGGCGGCTTCTCCTTTGGCGATTATCTGCGCTCAGGAGCCATCGCGCGTTTTTCGCCCATTATGCAGGAAGTGATACAATACGCCAACAAAGGCGGTTACCTGATGGGGATATGCAACGGTTTCCAGATATTGACAGAAGCAGGCCTGTTACCCGGCGCACTGCTGCACAACCGTAACCGTAAATTCATTTGCCGCAATATTTATCTTAAAACACAAACCAATAACTCAATGATCACTTCGCAGATAGATCTGCAACGGGCATTGAAAATACCTATTGCGCATGGCGAAGGCAATTATTTTGCCGACGCTGATGTATTGAAAGCCATTAATGATAACGACCAGGTGTTGTTCAGGTACTGCGATGAGTTTGGTAATATTACCGACGATGCCAACCCGAACGGTTCGCTCGAAAATATTGCCGGCGTATGCAATGCCAATCGTAATGTTTTTGGTTTAATGCCTCACCCTGAACGCGCTTCAGACAGCCTGTTGGCCAATGAAGACGGTTTGGCTTTATTTGAATCAATATTGTCAATGGTGAAAGCCTGATGGCCAACCTTGTTTTTGATATAGGCAATACACATACCAAGCTGGCTGTTTTTGAGCAGGACGATTTGATAAGGGCAGAGCAGCACCAGCAGATAGAAACAGAATTATTGGATGATATTTTGCGTACGTATCGCATTAATAAAGCTATTGTTAGCACAGTGAAAAAGGCTGATGAGCAATGGCATGATATGCTGAATGAAAAAGTGCAGGTAGTACGTTTTAATGCAGGGATGGCAGCAGGAATCACCAACCATTATAAAACACCGCACACGCTCGGTCTTGACAGGCTGGCGGGTGTTATCGGCGCTCACTATCTTTTCCCCCAAAAAAATAACCTGGTGATTGATGGTGGTACCTGCATAAAATACGATTATGTAGATGCCGGCGGTAATTATTTTGGCGGCAGTATATCGCCCGGCCTTAATATGCGTTATAAAGCATTAAATTATTACACTGCGGCATTACCTGTAGTTGATGAAGATGCCGCTTTTAGCGCAACTTATGGCGATGATACTAAAACAGCCATACGATCAGGCGTGCAGAATGGGGTGAAATATGAGTTGGAAGGCTTTATTGAAAGCTACCGGAAAGAAGATAATGAATTGAATATTA
>JBQCIS010000401.1:0-7514 GCA_051953515.1 Mucilaginibacter sp. | reverse complement strand
CCATAACGGCGTACTGGATGCCGGCGACCAGCAAGACCTTGGCAACGCCATGCCTAACTGGCAGGCCAACATGACCAACACCATCAGCTACAAAAACTTTACATTATATATAGACCTGGAGAGCATGTACGGCAACAAACTGTACAACGTGCCAATGGCGTTAATGGAAGACCCGAACCCGAACGTGAACAGCTTTAAGAGCATATTGGGTGCGTGGACGCCAACCAGCAATCAGAATTCGCAACTGGCACAACTGCGTTTACCAGCCGACCATTTCTCGTACAGCAATCCCGACAATTATTATGTTCAGGATGGTTCGTTCCTTCGCATAAGGAACGTAGCACTTAGCTATACGTTCCACCAGGAATGGCTCAAATCCATTCTGATGAAATCACTTAATGTTGGAGTGAACGTGGAAAATGCGTACCTATTTACCGGGTATAAAGGATATGACCCTGAAGCATCGTCGTTTGGCGGCGGCCTGCAACAGGGTGTAGATGTGTATCAATATCCTAAACCGCGCACAATTTCCATCTCTCTTAATGCCACATTTTAATCCTAAGAAAAATGAAAAGATTATATATCATACTTCCGGTCATAGCACTTTATTTCAGCTCATGTAAAAAGTTCCTGGCTGAAAAAACATATGGAGTTTTAAGTCCATCCGATTACTACACTACCGCTAACCAGGTGAGGGCGGCTGTTGATGGTTTGTACACCGGCTTAAGCGGCTATTATGCTACAGAACTTGCACCCGCAACCAGCCCGGTATTTGACCTCGAATATATCACCGGCTATACCGCAAGGCCAAGGCCATCAGGCGGCGACGAGGTACAGTTTTTGCAGTTACCGGTAACTTACACCAACGGCTCACTGGAAACCTTCTGGACCTCTACCTACTACCCTGTTGAAAACTGTAACAGCGTAATCGCAAACCTCACCTCATCTACAGTGGTAGATACTGCCACCCGGCATAAAGCGCTGGGTGAGGCATATTTTTTACGTGCTTATTATTATTTCAATGCTGTACGCTTGTTCGGCAGCATTCCTTTAAAAACCACGCCTACTACCAACCTGAATGACCTGCAATTGCCAAAAGCAAGTCAGGATGCCGTTTATGCTCAAATAGTAAGCGATCTTAAGTTCGCCGAAGGATCAGGCTTACCGTGGGTGGATGTGAGCGGTCACGTAAATATGGGCGCCATAAAATCGCTGCTTACAAAGGTGTACCTGACCATGGCAGGCTATCCGCTGCAAAAGGGCGCAGCCTATTATCAACTGGCCTACAGCAAATCTTTAGAAGTGATTAACAGTGGCAGCTACAGCCTGTTCCCGGTTTATGCTGATCTGCACGATGCGGCGTTCAACAACACCGGTGAGCAGATATTTATGATCCAGCGTTCAGGAACTTATACGCCCGATAACAATATGATGCATTTTTCGCTGCTGCCATATCCTTCGGAACCAATTTCTAAAACGCCGCAAAACGGCGGTGGTATGGCGCCCGATCTGGCATTCTATAATTCATACAGCGATAATGATGTGCGCAAACAAAATCAGCAGTTTTATTATACCAGTCACACCGAGTTTGGCTCCAACACAGTGATCACTCTGCCAAGACCTTACATCTACAAATATTGGGACGATGTAGCTGAACAAACCGGCAAGAACGGATTAAATAACCCGGTGATACGCTACGCTGATGTGTTGCTGATGTGCGCCGAAGCCAAAACAATGGTAGATGGCGGAAGTACCAGCGATCCGGCAGCCATCAGTGCCTACTTTAAGGTGCATAAGCGGGCATTTCCAAACGCAACACAGCCGTCATCTATCACCACCGACCAGGTACAAATGGAGCGTTACTGGGAACTGGCTTATGAGTTTCAAACCTGGTTCGATATGATCCGTACACGACGGGCTTTCGATGTGCTGAATAATAAAATGGTTAACCTGATCGGCTACCAGGCACCCCAACATACAAAGCCATTTGCCGAGTCGGATCTATTACTGCCGATTCCGTTGACGGAGATACAAAAAGATCCTAATCTTAAATAATATTGAATTAAAAAACGATGAAGAGGTTTTCTCAAAATCCATATGCTGAGACATCCTCTTCATCTATTAGACTTGCTTTAGGTATTATCGACTTTATTAAAACCATTTTGGACGGTATCCCTCTTTCTATTAGTCATCTCCAGCTTTTCCTAATGAGGTACCACCAATACATCAGGTGATGCTTATCCCCTCAAATGTCAGCAAGTAACATAAAAGCTCTGATGTTGTATTTGTAAATACAGCATCAGAGCTTTGAGAAATTGTAAAATAACTTAAACTTATATACAGGTGTCCGGCATTATATTCCCACAAATGCCCATTGCTGGTTTTTGCCGCCGCTGTATGTATTTTGGTCGACGGCAGAACCATTTCTTAATGGAACTGCCGCATTGCTCCCTAATGTAACTTCGAGCGCTTTTCCGCTATTTACATTAATAATCTTATAAAATCCGTTATCGGTTGGCTGGATTAACCAGTTTTGATTGCCGCCGCCTGTACCTGAGTAAGTCCATATGTCCACTGGAGCGCCGTTAGAACCAGACCAACCTAATACTTCCAAACACTTTCCGTTAGTGTGCATCGGCGTTAGCAGGTAGCTGCCATTTGCGGCGCTCACCACTTTAAATTGCTGATTTTGTCCTGCTAGATAATCCCATTGATCTGCCAACGACCCATTTGCAGTACCCCAGCCGGCAATCTCCAAAGGCTTAAAACTGTACCGGTTAATAATCTGGTACACACTACCAACCGAAAACGTCTGTGATGATCCGGTTTGCTTTCCCTGCGTCAGGGCCGCTAAATCCCGTTGATCTAATACCCCGTAATTCGATCTGCTAATGAGCCCGCCGGTATCCCACAAAAACGGAAGCATACCATACGCCAATGCCGTGTGCACATTGAAATTATACCAATACGCCCTGGAAGCCAGATTGAAGTTTGCCGAATCTCCCCTAAGCTGGTTTTGGGTCTGTACCCCAAATTCGCCCATTACTACTGGTATGCCCTTGCTCGTAAACTTCGACTGCATTTCTTGAAAATACCCGCTAATGGTTGATTCCTCGCCCCAGGTGGGGTTGTGTGCAACATCGAAAGTGGTATGGTAGCCCGCTCCCCAGTAATAAAAAACATTGCCCCATGATTGGTCGGAGGGCATTATACAAAAGTTGTATGGAGCGTATTGATGAACTTCTACCATCATACGATTGGATGCTGGATCGGTTGGCAGCGTATTCATCAGACTGTAGGTTAGGTCAGGATTGACATCGGGTCCCTGAACAACCAAAGTCCTGTAGCTGTTGTGGCCGCCGGTTGACCTTACCGCGTTAACAAAAGTTTGATGATAAGAAAGCAAAACTCTCATCCCGGTGGTATCTGATGCGTTAGGTTCATTCGCGCTTGCAAAAATCAGATGTTGATCAAAACCCCGCATTTGTGTTGCAATTTGCTCCCATAGTGCTTTTTGTTTGGCATTAACCGCAACCTGCGCGGTGGTTGTAACATTATTCTCCAACCATCCGCCGTCCCAATGTATATTTAATATCACGTACATCCCATCATTAATACAATATTGCACAACCTGCTGCACACGGCTAAGCCAGGCCGGGTCTATTTGCTCGGTCGAAGTATTTGAGATATGCGACCAATCCCAATTACAGGGGATCCGAACAGCGTTAAACCCCCTTTGTTTATAACTGTCAATAAGTGCCTGGGTAATGTTGGGATTTCCCCATCCATTTTCATTGGGGGAGGCTTCCATGGTGTTGCCAATATTAATACCCAAGGTTATGTTTGCGGCCAGCTGAGCTGCTGTACTGGTCATCCCCGTTTGATCGGGCGGCAGCGGGTTAGTGTTCCAACTCGGGTACGACGCTAATGAATTGCGTTTGTTTTTTGACATAGGTGGCTTAATGTTCTGGTTAGCAAAATCTTGTTTCTTACACCTTGTCAGCGTCAGGATCGCAAGGATGCATAAAGCATAATTTAAAGTTTTCTTCATAAAAAAGGTTGATTAAGTTGGCAAAATTTAAGTTTGCCGGTATGAGTAATTTGGTTAATTGCAATTGAAGATACCATGCCACCCTGCAAGTTGTGGGCACCTGTTTGATTGCGATCAGGATTTAAGTTCGCTACGCTATTGCCGGCTTTGTTTATTGAGTTCTTTAACCCGAAAGTTATTATTATGACCAGCCTTATAGCCTTCGAAACCGTAAAAGATGCCGGAATCCATTTTGTTTCTATAGTAAGTAAAGGCTGATTGAGCTTATCAAAACCAGTGCGTTTTATTTCAGCTATAATATCATTGCAAATTATAACTGTCATCTTCCCTTTATTTAACATAGATGAAAGCTGTTTTGCCGCCTTTTTTAAGGTGTAAAAACCGCCTTTTACAATAATCTCATCTATTAAAAAAACTAACAATAAAGCAGTTACCATCCCGGATAGGGATGAATTGAGCATTAGTTTCATTTTTCAGTAAGAATAAAACTGGTCTGAACCGGTCTATTTGTTTAATTGGTTAAATACTATTTTCAATCAGGCGAAACGACAGTTAATAAAAACAAATACATTTTTAAAGAAACCCAAAATAGCCGTCGAAACAACGGCGATATTTTAGTCAGCAATATTTTAAAAAAGCACCAGGTTTATTTAACTGAAAGTAAAATTATGGAAAGGACAAATAGAGGATGTGGTGCAAAAGTTAGAAAATAGAGCGCTAAATGTTAACTTTTTCGAGCCAAGACGGGCTTAACAATGCTTGGTTAGTGCATTTTCAATGATCTGCAGCCAAACGCATAGGCCGGTTTTTTGATAAGCTTTGGTTAAGAAGACGAAAAATGGTAATAAACTGATCCTGAACCCCGATACTTTACCCGGAGCGGTCAGTAATGTCAGTTGAAATGACCTGATATTCTGATTACTGAAATTCTTCAACAGTACAAGTTAGATATCACTTAAATACTTGCTTACCGGGAAAATAAATTTAAATAAATCGATAAAGCAATTTGCTAAAAGGTTTAACTTAGCGCTACTTAACTAAATCGTTCACTCTCTTATGGAACCAATTATCAACCAAACCAGCCGTTTGTTTAAAAGGCAGTACATACCTGCTTTAATTATTTTATCACTTTTGTTTACAGTACAAACCCGTGCATTTGCTCAAACTCAACCGTATATAGGATTAACTTCGGGCCAAACCTGTACCGGGCAAACTTTAAACCTTGTTTTAGTGGGCGCAACAGCTACCTCCTGGTACACTGTCCCTGCTGTACAGGGCGCCATTACCTCCAGCGGGCCAACCAGTTGTACCATAAACTGTACTACAACCGGTACTTTTACCCTGTATTGCGCCTATGTAAACGGGCCGGGAGGTTCGTCAGGCACGATAAATACCGGCCCGCAAACCGTTTATCAAACGGTAGTCCCGACACTTACACTTACACAAAGCGTTGCCAGTACCTGTTATGGCGGATTGGTAACTTATTCTGCCACAGGAACCAACCAGGGGCCTTATACCTATTGCGAATGGTATGTAGATGGTACCAGGGACACGACAATCAGCGTTGCCGGCGTAAACACTTTCACGCCCAAACCGCTATCTGTTGGCACGCACACCATTACGTGCAACTTGTACTCCGGCGCATCTTGTGCTACTCCCTACGAGGTAACAAAAACCGTCAACACAACCATCACCTCCACGTTCACAGGCCCATCCAACGTGGCTATTTGTGCGGGTAGCAGCACTACGCTTACAGCCAGTGGCGGCAGCGCTTATACATGGAGCCCGGGTACAGGGCTTAGCGCCACTACGGGTTCCAGCGTAATTGCTTCGCCAACTGCCACTACCACTTATACCGTTACGGCTACAGGTTGCGCTGCACCCAAAACGGTTACGGTAACGGTTAACCCCATCAGTGCATTAACCGGTTCGCCGTGTCAACCGCCTACGGGTACTGCCGGCGGCTCCTATAGCGGTACGAGTACGCGCGTTAGCACACCTGTGGTGATAACAGGCAGTAGTTTTTCATCAACAGCTGTAAATAGCTTTAACGCTACCGATGTGGTGGGCTTTGTTTACACCGGCACAGGAAGCAACCCATGGAAACAAATCCCCATACAAGTTGACGAAAAAAAGGTGGTTAGCGCATTGACCATTTACAATAATCCAACCAATGGTTATTGGGATACATTTAGCCCGAGTATATACCCGTCGAACCCGTCTTACAGCGCCTTGAACATTGTGCAATACTGTGATCCGAATACCCTCACAGGCGCCGACACCGATCCGACATACGATGCAAACGACGAGCTGGCATTTATGGCCAGAGATGCAGGTGGTACAAAAGCGCCGGCAACAGCATCGTATCCCACAGGGGTTGTTGCAACACCGGGTGCGGAGATAACCCTCTCCGATCCCTTAAATTCATCCGGGGCCCCTTCTTACATCTATATTTTTAAAAGGTCGGGCACTTCATTTCCGCAATCAGCAGGCGTATCTTATGTTAAATATAACTTTAGTCTGACTTCCGGAAATTACGCCTCAACTTACAAATTTAACGGAGGCGGCAACCCAGAACAGTCGACCATTACAACCCCTTATTACCAGATGGGCTTTGGCGACAGGTGGTGGCTCAATAGCTTAAAAGTAACTATCGGTAGTTCGTCAGGGGCAAATATTATCGACAGGCACAGGAATAATTTTAACCCCGGCGATTGTGAAAATGAAGATAGTTTCGACGGTGGCGAAGGCGCTTATATAGCCAATATCAACGGCCCAATAAGGGGTATAAAATCATTTCTCGGCGCCCAAAGCGGCCCGCTTACTCAGCGTGACCACTTTTTTTATGACCAGGAGGAACTGGTGAAAACGTATTTGCGCGTACACCCCATCCCATCAATTATGGACTATGACAATTACAACTTCAACGCTGGCAATATGACTTATTATAACAATAATAATGGCAGCACAGGCATAACTATAGATGGCAATCTGGATAACATTACACAAGGGCCGGTTCAGTGGGAGTTAGTTACTTCCACATCAGGTTCGGTATTCAGGTCCTTTGTCCTGAATCTGGATTTTGCCCAATCCCTGCTGAACCAGACGACTTATTATGTAGACGACAAAACGCCAAGCACTACACAGGGCGATGCCACTTATCAATGTCCGGAGTATAATGAAATCACACATACCACCACAAACTACCCCGAAGCCTGGGGCGTGAGCGGCTTTATGATCAACCAGGATGTTTATTCAAATTATCAAAAGAATTTGCCTTATACCGATCCGCGCAATACAGCCCTTTATGATTCCAATAGTGTTGCGGATACTTATCCAAATAATTCAGGTACTACCCATCCCAATTTTAATTCGATGGAGCTTGATAATGTCAACCTGTTTTTTGCGCCGGGTACGTCGCAGTCACAAGCAAGCACCTATTACTCATCTGCTATAACGCCAT
>JBQCIS010000400.1:0-10465 GCA_051953515.1 Mucilaginibacter sp. | reverse complement strand
CACATTTTCATCATTACTAATATCTTATGGCGCTATACGCTTCGGTTCAGTTGCATGGCCTGAAGCATAAGAAGTTTTCAGAGCATTTCCTTATGTTTCTGAGAACGCACCACTGGTATTTGTGGGTTTAATGACCTTTATCCTCATCATGAGTTCTGTTACCATGGTACTTGCGGTTGAAGCCGGTCATCGTAACTCGCGCAAAGAGGTGGTAACCTGGATGATCCTGACCATTATCGGCGGTTTCATGTTCCTTGGTTGCCAGGCACTGGAATGGACACACTTACATAGCGAAGGTTTCTGGTGGGGTAGCATCCCGAACGATGCAACCTTAAAAGAGTTTTTTACGTCGGGGCATGTCGCGCTCGCTGCACAGCATAGTTCGGCGCAACAGTTTGCCAACCTGTTCTTTACCATCACCGGTTTCCATGGTTTCCACGTATTCACCGGTGTATTGATCAATATCATCATTACCGTAAACGTACTGGCAGGCACTTACGAGCGTCGTGGCAGCTATTTAATGATCGAAAAAGTTGGCCTTTACTGGCACTTTGTAGACCTTGTTTGGGTATTCGTATTTACCTTCTTCTATTTAGTTTGATATAATTTAATCCTGTATATATGTCACAGCATACAACCGAAGTTCACGCTGAGCACGGCGAACACGAATCAATGACCAAAAAGAAAATATGGCAAGTATTTTTCATCTTATTGATTATTACCTGTGTTGAGTTCTTTATAGCATTGTTCATGGTACCTAACCACTACATTGCTGTACAGTTGGTTAACCCATTATACATTGTATTAACGCTTTTAAAGGCTTTCTTTATTGTGGCTTACTTTATGCACTTAAAGTTTGAGCGTTCAAGCCTGATATTCGCAATCATAGTTCCTATATTGTTTATCATCGGGTTGATCCTGGTGCTTACAAACGAAAGCCACCACTGGTTCGACTTGCTGCATCTGTAATGCGTAAGATTAGTCTTCTGAAAAAAATAATAATCCTGGTATTGATATTAGCTTTACCGGGATTTTTATATTATTTACTAACCGTAAAGGGAAAAAACCGCTATCATGCACTGTCGGTATTTGGCCCTAAGGTAGTGGCGAAAACGTCGCACAAGGTAAACGGCAAAGATATTCCGGACACCATTTACCATACCCTGCCAAACTTTAACCTGGTAAATCAAAACGGGCAAAAGGTATCGGAAACTATTCTTAATGATAAAATAACAGTAGTTGACTTTTTCTATACCAATTGCCCAACGGTTTGCAGTCAGATGAATAAAAGTCTCGATAGCCTGGCTTATGAGTATGGCCCGAGCAAAATTGTACAGTTTGCATCCATCACCGTCGACCCGCAGCATGATACGCCATCGGTGTTAAAGACTTACAGTGAGAAGTACAAAAAGCCGGCATCAAAATGGATGTTTTTAACGGGTGATACCTCAACCATATATCCACTTGCACGTAATGGTTTTTTGGTAAATGCCGTAAAGACAGGAACCGACGATTTTATTTATAGCGATAAGATTATCCTGATCGATAGCCGCAAACGTATCCGCGGGTATTATACCGCGAATGTTTCGGATGAGTTTGACAGGTTAGATAACGAAATTAAAGTGCTGTTGTCAGAAGAACTGATGAAGAACAGCACGCCAGAATATTAACATATAAGAGAAGATGCTGACACAAGAGCCCAATCCGCAATTTTTAAATGCCGACCCAAAAAAAGTTACCGATAAATTTATCTTTCGTTTTGTTGCCGTGGTTTCGGTTTTCGTTTTCCTGGTAGTGGTTTTATTAAACCGGAGACTTATTCCTGCGCCAACAGTATCTGCCTCGTTTATTTCTATCCTGCCAAAACTTAACGCGTGTTTAAACGGTACCTGTACCATATTACTGCTCATTTCGCTTTATTATATCAAAAACCTGAATGTGGCAATGCATAAACGCATTAATATTTTGGCGTTTATCTTGTCGTCGTTGTTTTTGGTATCGTATATCGCCTTTCACTGGCTGTTGCCGCATGAAACCATGTTCGGCGACATAAACGGCGATGGCATATTGTCACAAGCCGAAAAGGATGCTGCAGGCAGTATACGCTACGTTTATTATGTAATATTGACCACTCATATTATACTCGCGGCCGGCGTATTGCCGCTCATCTTACTTAGCTTTTACCGTGGTTTGCAGCTGAATGTGGAAAAGCATAAAAAGCTGGTGCGATGGACATTCCCGATATGGCTTTACGTAACTATTACCGGGGTAGTGGTATACCTGATGGTATCGCCGTATTATCACTTTTAAAGACTGATCCGTTCAGTTTTCATGGTAATGACATAATTTATTTTCAGCTGAGCGTTAAATATATAATCATTAAATTTGCATCATGAATAAGGGCTTGAAAATATTAGTATTTGTGTTTGCATTCGGCCTGTTTATGGCTAATCATTTGCCGGCTAAGGCGCAATGCTCTATATGCTCAGCTAATGTGGCTACCAACAAGCACAATGGCGGTAAAGCGGCCAATGGTTTAAACCATGGCATTGTGTACCTGCTTGCTGCACCATACCTGGCTGTTTGTGTTGTTGGATATGTGTGGTATAAAAAATATCGCCGTAAAAATGTCGACCTGCAAATGGGTAACGAACGCTTCAATCTGAACTAACAACTTGTTCCGGTTCATGCCGGGTTTTAAATTATGGCACAGACACCAAAATTAACGGCAATGCTGCACGCCAAGTGTCCTCGTTGCCGTCGTGGTAACCTGTTTAACGGGCCGATGTATAGTTTTGGTACTAAGATCAATACCAACTGCCCGCACTGTAATCTTCATTTCGAGATAGAACCAGGTTATTTTTATGCAGCCATGTATGTAAGTTATGCAATGAATGTTGCCGAAATTATTACGGTTGGACTGCTTACTTACATCATTACGCATAATACCGACTCGCCATGGTTATACCTCGGTGTGATTTTGACTGTAAGCTTTTTACTATCTCCATTCAATTTCCGATATTCGAGGGTGATGATGCTGTATTGGCTATCGCCTAAGATCCGTTACCGTCCAGAATTAGATACCGATGATAAACAGGCAAACGCTTGATTTTTTAAAAGACCTGATAAAGAACAACAACCGCGAGTGGTTCCAGGCAAATAAGGATCGGCATGATGCAGCCCGCGAAAATGTGATCGGCTTCGCGCATGAGTTGATAACGCTATTGCACCAGACAGATCCGGAGATAGATAAGGACCTCGACCCAAAGAAATGTGTAATGCGCATTTACCGCGATATCCGTTTCAGCCCTAACAAAACGCCGTATAAAAATAATTTCGGCATGAGTATTCCCACACGGGGCCTGAAGAACGGCGGTGCCGAATATTACCTGCACATTACCCCCAGCGGTTCATTTATAGCAGGCGGATACTGGATGCCGGAAGGTGATCACCTAAAAGCCATTCGCCAGGAGATCGACTACAACGGAAGCGAATTGAAAAAGATCATCGACGAGCCGGACTTTGTAAAATTGTTTGGCAATTTCCGAACCCAGGAACAGTTAAAAACTGTGCCGCAGGGATATACTGCTGATAATGAGCATATCGACCTGATAAAATTGAAAAGCTTTATTGTAATGCACAATCTTACGGATGCAAAAATTTGCAGCTCCGATGCATTACAGCACATTGCAGCTATATGCAATAAAATACATCCATTGAATGTATTTTTGAAGAACGCGCTTGCTTAATCTATCCAGACCCATGAAAATAAAGTATTATTTCCTCGTAGCATTGCTTATACCGATGCTCAACTCGTGTGTGGTATTATCACCCAAAAAATACAAGTCGCTTTTAGCGGAACGCGACTCGTTGCAAAACCGGTCTACAAACCAGGATGCCACTATTGCCGGTTTGCAGTCGGATTCCTCCCGCTTGCATAATGAGATCGCCGATTTGCGTACTAAATTACGCACCCTGAACGACAACTATAATACGTTGAATAATAACTATAGCGCCAGTTCGTCGCAGGTTACCAAGCTTTCGGCCGATTTACAGGCCCGCGAAGCAAGGTTGAAAGAGGTGGAAGACATCCTGCACAAACAGAGTGAGGCCACCAATGCACTTAAGAATAAATTACAGCAGGCCTTACTTGGTTTCCAGAATAGCGGATTAACGGTAGATGTTCGCAATGGCAAAGTTTATGTATCGCTGGCGGATAAGCTGCTGTTCCCGTCAGGCAGTATCACTATTGATGAGAAAGGCAAGCAAGCCCTGGCGCAGTTGGCTGCCGTTATCAATAAAGAGCCGGATATTAACATTGCAGTTGAAGGCCATACCGACGATAAAAAGGTAATTAATCTGGGCCAGATAAAGGATAACTGGGATTTGAGCGTACTGCGCGCTACATCGGTTGTACGTTACCTGACCGAAACCGAAAAGGTTGATCCTGTACGACTGACCGCAACCGGAAAAAGCCAGTTCCAGCCGATTGATCCGGCCAATAATGATGCCGCCCGTGCCAAAAACAGGCGCATAGAAATTGTGCTCTCACCAAAGCTGGATGAGTTGTATAATTTAATAACGAAATAGGTTTTAAGGTAAAAGGTGAAAGCGAAAAACAGATGTGGGAAATGTGCGTTTTAAATAAAGTTTTAGACTTTTAGCTTTTACTTTCTGCTCAACAATGAAGACTTACGCCGTCATCTCAGATATACACGGTAACTCACGCGCCTTAATCGCGGTGCTGAACGATATACAACCGCGCAAGGTGGATACGATCATCAACCTTGGCGATTTCTTTTTTGGTGCGCTGGAGCCGGAAGCCACAGCAGAAATATTGCGCAAGCACCCGATGATCAGCATTACGGGTAATACGGATATTGACATTCTCAATAATGTGGAGAAAGACGGAATGCCCCGCGTGCAGGCCGATCTTTCAGAAAAAACCAAGCAATGGCTACGTAGCCTGCCGGAAACAACTTCTGTTGACAATGTGCTGTTTGTTTGCCACGGCACACCCCAAAGCAATAACGAATACCTGTTGGAAAAGGTAACTGAACATGGCGTTTTTGTTTATAATGATGAGGATTTGATCGCCAAAACATCCGGCATTACAGAACGTGTTATCTTATGCGGACATTCGCATGTAAACAGGGTAATCCACTTGTCGAATGGCAAAATGATCGTTAATCCCGGTAGTGTAGGTTTGCCGGCTTATCTGGGTAATGGAGAATATCGCTTCGCGATGGAATCTATGACGCCGCACGCCAAATATGCCATTATTACGGTGGATGGCGCCAAGATAACAGTGGATCAGATCAATTGCCCTTATGATTGGAGCGCAGCAGCTGAAGCCGCCCGCAAAAACGGGAACGAAAATGTAGCCAAATTTCTGCTATACGGCAGAATGCCGAAAGATCTGCGTTTGTAAGCAGAAAGCTTAAAGACCAAAGCGAAAAGCAGTAAACATCACCTTTTACATTTCGCCTTCAACCTTTTACCTCAAAATCACCCCTCGTCAATTACTTCCATCAATGTATTATACATTACAAAGCGGTTCTCATAGCGTTGCTGATGGATGGTTTGAAATTTATGAAAGTGTTCGTTGTAGAACTTATTAAAGTTTTCGCTGGTAGCGGTATAGTATTGCACACAACTGGTAACTCCTTCATTGGGGGAGTCGACCACGTTCAGGATCTTGTATGATTGAAAATATCCCGTAGCCATAACGGCCGGGATGTGTACATTCTTCATCCATTCAAGCCACTCCATGTAGCTGTTTTCTTCAAGAATGATAGTTTCGTTATATACCAGCATATTGCAAAAGTATTAAAATAGGGTGTCATCTGAGCGAAGGCCTTCAATTAAAAACCATGTTATTTCCATAAGCAGCAGGGCATCTTTTTTATAACGTTTTTTACCCGGACAGATTTAACTCGCCGGCTGATCTCCCCGCAGTACCCTGAACCGTTTTCTGGCCTCGTTTATCCATAAACTCCCGGGGTAATCGGTAATGATCTTCTGGTAATAGGTTTTCGCCTGCACTTTATCGTTCAGTTGGTTTTCGTAAATATCGCCCAGCATAAAAACCGCATCATCGGCCCAGAGGTTTTCCGGGTGGGTTTCGTATATCTTTTTTAAAAGTGGTATAGCGTTATTATAATCCTTTTGCTGGATAAGTATTCTCGCCTTCGCCATCAAAATATCGTTGTTAAGTGCATTGTTTGGATATTTTACGTCGATGCTGTCCAGCGTTTGTACCGCCTTTTCCGGTTCCTGCGCAAAGATAAGCAGATCGGCACGTGCGTATATCTTCAATGCGGCCCCGCTTGAATCGGCAGCCAGATTGTCCGATATTAATAACGAAAGATTCAATGCATCATTTGCGATCAATTGCGATGTAGCCGCTTTCAACACATCCAATTCGCGTTTGGCCCATTCAAAATCGCCTGTATAATAAGCCATCTTTGCATTGCGGAACTTGGCATCCTGCCCGATGTTAGTATTCGGAAAATCGCGCTCAACCTGCCCGTAAAGTAATATCGCATCCCATTTATTGTGATTGATGAGATAAATGTCGCCGAGGTCAAGCTTGCATTCGGCCAATGTTTCAGGTTTAACATTGGAGATATTGATCACTTCTTCCAAGATCTTTTGCGCCTCGGCAGTTTTGTGCAGTTTGAAAGCTTCAAGTTTGGCCAGTCTTTGCATTGCAAAGGCCGTACCCGAATTACGGCCGAACTCGGTTAGCAGATCATTATAATTTTTCTCCAGGTCGAGCAGGTCAGCTTGCGTATACTTGCCCGAAGTTATCTTTTCGCTTTTGGTATCGATCAGTTCTACCTTCGCCGGCAGGTAATAGGGATTGCTGCTGCCTTTATCGACTAAGTACTGATAGCCGCGTTCGGCAGCATCATAAGCCTGGTTATTCAGCAATGTGCGGCATAAGTCGAAAATACTGCTGCCATCATCATTACTTCGCCGGTTAAGCGCCAATGCCTGGTTCAATGCCTGGTCGAAATCCTTTTGCTGCAAAAAATCCCAGATGAGCAGGCTCACGTAAGTAGTTTGTTGCGGGTCTTTCTGTAAGCGCTTGTATAGTGCAGCCCGCAGCATATCATAATCTGCCGAACCTTCAAAAATATTAGTCATGGTATTTTCAGCCGGGTTCAGGTATTCAGGGTTAGTTGCCAAAAAGTTCAGGTATTCTTCTACCAGTGCAGCTTTATCTCCCTTGTAGCGATATAACGTTATCAGTTCGTATGAAAAGAGATGAGCATCATTCAATACCTTCCGGCCCTGTTCAAGAGTTTTTATAGCATAGTCGATATTGGCATTCTGATAAAACTCCCCTGCAAGCATCGTCACCGTGGCGGCATCAGCAGGTAATTTCGCCAGCATATCATCATAAAGTTGTTTAGCTTTATCGGTATTGCCATTTTCTGTGTAGATGGCTCCCAAAGTAATCACGTAGCTCCGGTTCGACGGCTCTTTATGCAGCATCTTTTTAGTAACTGCCTCTGCCTCATTAAATTTTTTAAGACTGATAAGGCATTTTACATAGTAAGGGAAATAGGTTTCGTTATCGCTTCGGTATAGTTTCTGATAGATGTCCAGCGCCTTCTGTGCATCGCCGGTGGCAAGGTATTGGGCGGCCAACTGCACCTCATCGGCCTGGGCAAAGGCAGTATGAGAAGTGCCAAATGCAGCCAGGAACAGAAAGATCAAAAACCGCCTCATCTTCATCAAAAATAATTATATATTATTATTAAATTTATTTACGCAATAATATTAACAGATTGGGTACGGGTAAAATTGTAGTGACATTTACATAGCCAATAGTTAATTTGTATAATTTAACCTAATTATGTGATTGAACCCGTTTAAAACAAATGTTTAGTCGTTGCAGAGTATTATTTATTATTGCCGTTATCGGCGCATTGCATTGGTCGTGCGGGGGAGATCATGCGCCGGTGATACCCATTAACGACTTTTTTAAAACGCCCGAAAAAACACAGTTTAGAATATCTCCCGATGGTAATTATGTTGCCTATCTTAAATCATATAAAGAGCGTCAGAACCTGTTTATCCGTTCATTGTCTGACGGACGTGAGCGCGTAGCCACCACTTTTGACAATTACTCGGTTCACGATTATTTCTGGACATTTAATAACCAGATACTTTTTACGCAGGATATTATAGCGGAAGACGAGTTTAATATTTATGCATTGGATGTAACAACGCTTAAATTAAGGAAGATACTTTCTGAAAACAATGTTAAGATACGCATACTAAACCGCAGTCGCTATCAACCCGATGTTATAAATGTGGCGATGAACAAACGCGACCCTGCCAAGTTTGATATTTACAAGCTGAATACCCGCACGGGCGAACTTAAGCCATATTTGATGAACCCCGGCAATATAACAGACTGGTACTCGGATGCCGACGGGGAAATACGACTGGCGCGGGAATCAGACGGGGTAGACGAAAGTATCCTTTACCGCCCTAATGAAAATGCGCCCTTCAGGCAAATCATCGTTAATAATTTTAAGAACCACGTTCAGCCAATAGCGTTTACGGGCGAAAAGAATTATTTCTACGCGCTCTCTAACGTAAATCGCGATAAAACTGCTTTGGTTGAGATTAATGCGGAAGACGGAAAAGAAAAGAAGACGGTGTACGCGAATGACAATGCCGACATTATGCAGGTAGGTTACTCAAAGGTGAGACATCGCCTTGATTATACTACATGGGAAGAGGCTATGCCGAAGATCCATTTCCTGAATAAGGATATGGAGACTATGTATAATAGTATATCACAAAAGCTGAGGGGGGATGTGGTGCGGATAGTAGACAAGGATACTGCCGAGAACAAGTTTATCATCTTTACTTATACCGACCGCGATCCGGGCTGTTATTATCTGTATGAGCGGGATGGCGAAAAGCTGACAAAGCTGGGCGATGTCAATCCAAGCATCAATCCTGCTGATATGTGCCAAATGAAGCCGGTATCATACAAAGCCAGCGATGGCACCCGCATAAACGGCTACCTTACGTTACCTAAGGGTAAGGATACTACCAACCTGCCCGTGATAGTGATGCCACACGACTGGCCGTTCGGACCTAATAGCCGTAACTCATGGGGATACAATCCGGAAGTGCAGTTCCTTGCAAACCGCGGCTATGCCGTGTTCCAGCTAAATTACCGAGGCTCATCGGGATATGGGAAAACATTTCATAGCGCGGGTTTTAAACAGATTGGCGGTAAAATACAGCAGGATATTACCGATGGTACTTACTGGCTCATTAAAAATAAAATTGCCGATCCTAAGAAGATAGCCATTTTTGGCGGTGGTTTTGGCGGGTTTTCTGCCCTGTATGGTGTGTCGTTCCATCCGGGTCTGTACAATTGCGCTGTGATACAGTATGGCCTCATTAATTTCTTTACTTATATAAAGGACGCGCCGCCTTATTTTAAACCAATGCAGCAGATGATGTATCAAATAGTTGGCAATCCTGAAACTGACGGCGACCAGTTGCGTGCTATTTCGCCGGTATTTCATCCGGATAAGATAAAAGCTCCGCTTATTATCTTCCAGGGCGCTAAAGATCCGAGAGCAAACATCAGCGAGCTGAACCAGTTTGTAATAGAGCTGCGTAAACGCAACGTGCCAGTATATTACTATTTAAAAGATAACGAAAGGGCTTATTTCAGAAATGCGCATAACAGGATGCAGATGTATAGCGAGATAGAGAAATTTCTGGACAGTAATATGCGGGTAAAACCCTGATAGATGAGTTAATGAAGCCACAGCAAAGCGTTTACCGGAAGAACTTTTTACTTATCATTGCCTATTTTGCGCTTATTTCTGTTTCGCTGGTTATCGGGCTGGTCATTTCATATAACCTTACTTCCAAATATGTCGAGAACGAGTTCGTTTCTAAAAAGGCAGAAGTACTGGAAGAAACACTGAAGCCCTATAACGATTTCTTCTCAAACCGCATACCCGAGATCACCCTGTACCAGGGTTACCTTACTAACTCATCAGCTCAAAGTTTTTCAGATTCGGTTCTTCGGGATTATCCCTTTGTAAGGAAGATCGATTTTTATGAGATCGCCATTTCCAGTAAGGCAAACGCCGGTGGGTACCACAATAACCTGTCTATCCAGCTACATTCAGTTTATCAATACAAGCTTAGAAAGGGGAAGATTAGCAGCGCGGAAAGAGAAAATGCAATAAGCGAAGCTGATTTTAATGAGATGGCCGCCAAACTGAACGATTATATTGCCACCGTTGATACCTCGCGTGCTTCAGCGCCAGATGAAATATTTAAGGCATTTTGGGAAGTGAAGCCGGATAAGATCAGCTATATGAACATCCTGCGCCGACAGGACGTGAAGATATACCGCGACATGATGGATCATGTTGAACCGGGCATTGTTTACCAACAGAATATGATG
>JBQCIS010000399.1:0-34794 GCA_051953515.1 Mucilaginibacter sp. | reverse complement strand
CATTTGACCAAGTTTATGAAGCCTGACACGCTCATCATACTCACACCGGGTTTCCCAAAGGACGAGTCCGACAGTACCTGCATACCGCCGCAGCAGGTGTTTGTGAAAACATTACAGGAGGTGGCTCCTAAGTTAAATATCATCGTTCTAAGCCTTCAATATCCGTTCTTTTCGGCTGAATATAGTTGGAATGGCATAAAGGTAATTTCGTTTGGCAACCGTAGCGATAGCCGATTTTACCGGAAATTTACCGGCATACGGGTTGGGCGAACATTAAAGCACCTGCATAAACAATACAAGATTATTGGGGTATTAAGCTTTTGGTTTGGCAAGTGTGCTTATTTAGGAGATGCGTTCGGTAAAAAATATGGGTTGAAGCATTGCAGCTGGATATTGGGGCAGGATGCGAAATCTGGTAATAAGTATGTAAAAAAGATAAAACCGGATGCTGGTTCGCTTATTGCCTTGTCGGATTTTATTCTGCGCGAATTTAAGATGAATTATGGCGTACAACCAGCACAGGTTATACCGGTGGGCGTTGACTCGCGAATGTTTCTGCCAATAGAAAATAAACGGGATATTGACCTGCTGGGTGCCGGCTCATTGATACCATTAAAGCAGTATGATGTGTTCCTGGAAATGGTTTACCTTTTAAAAGAATTTAATCCTGGTATAAAAGCGGTGATCTGCGGCGGAGGCATAGAAAAAATGCGGCTGGTAAATATGGCCGCACGAATGGGTATTACCGGGAATATTTCGTTCCTGGGCATTACCCCGCATAATGAAGTATTGGCGCTAATGCAACGCTCAAAAATATTGCTGCATACATCTGAATACGAGGGATTTGGCGCGGTTTGCCTTGAAGCTTTATACGCTGGTGCACATGTGGTTAGTTTTATAAAACCGATGAAGCAGGAGATAAGGAACTGGCATCATGCGGATGATAAAGAGGACATGGCGCTGAAGTTAAAAGACTTGCTAAACCACAAATTGCATCATGAACACATTTTACCATATCGGATAGAAGACAATGCCAGGATGATGCTGAAGCTGTTTGGTTATAACGATCCGGCTATTGAATGGATGCGTTCTGCTATGGCTTCAAAAGAAAGCGTCGATCTAAAGTAGTCAACACACGCTTTGCGTTTCGTTTCGATGTTTGTTTGCTGGGTTTTACGCAATATTGTAAGCAGCTCGTTCTCGTTGCCGGGTTGATACAGAAACCCGCAGCGCCCGTTGTCTGTTATCATCCGGAAAGAAAAGATATCTGTAACCACGGGCACGCAACCGCATGACATGGCTTCGCAAACTGCTGTCCCGCTGCCTTCGTAATGCGAGCCGGAAAGGAAGAAATCGGCGCTGTTGAACCAATATAATAATTCTTCATGTGGCACTTTGCCAACAAGCCTTATAGCATTCTTTTGCGCATGATTGGTAAGTAATTGATTTATTTCAGATAATAGTTCTTCCGTATGATAGATCATATACAGCTTCGCAGATGGATATTCTGTCGCAAAACGCAGAAATGCTTTAATGGCATTCAATGGGGCTTTGTTAGCATTCAATCGCCCTACCCAAAGAAATATGGGTTGTCCTTTTGCGCCTGTCCGTTCTTTTGCAATATCTTTATCGATAGGTTGAAAGGCGGACGAAAGTTCCATTACTTCGTGAATCTTCCGGCTGGATGAGATATTACCTTTATCTACCCATTCCATCCCTAAAGCTTTTGATGAAAACAGGTAAGCATCCACATAACGGCTGGCCAGCCATTGTAATGGTTTCCTGATGCCTTTGAATGGTAATTCGGCATGATGCTGGGCGATGATCTTTGTGTTATTACCCAAAGCCGCCCGCAATTGCAAAACCTGAAGCGGAAAGTGTAGCCCCTGTACAAATACCACGTCAGGGTTTTGGGCCCTAATAAAATGGTGCAATTTTGCAGGGAAAAGCCTTTGCAAAGCGGATAACCGCATAAAATAATAACGTACGCCGTTTTTCTGATATTCACCACTATAATTGATCTGCTCTATGCTAATCACCTCGTGGTTGAAACTCAATGCTTCGAGGATACCGATGTACGATCTTATTCGGTAAAGCCATGCCTCCGGATCATTGTACTCCTGTGTCGGTATATAGCTGGTGAATACAAATTTCATGCTTCAATAGGGAAAATGGCTTCGGGGTAATATTGTTTGATCTCATTTATAAGTCCAGGTACATCAAAGCAAACGTACTTACAAACGCCCTGTATATAAATTTTGCTAAAGCCAGACAGATCGGTTTTTGTAAGTTGTGGCAGCAGTTCTTCGTCAAACAGCATAATCTTTCCGCTACATAAAACCAGCAGAATATCTGCTGGTATGGTAGCAAAGTAATTTTCAAGGTTGTTTTGATGGCTTTTGTTACGGGTGATGACAATATCAGCGCGCTTACCTTTCTTGATCTTTCCGGATGGTAATTTCCATACGTGCGCTGCTGTAGTATTTAACGAATGGTACAGTTCTTCATCATTTAACAAATTCAGCTGCCGTGCATCGCGAATGTGCTGCCAGATATTCCAGTTACCCGTCAGCGCAGAGTCCGTGCCAAACAGGATGCGGGTATTTTTTGCCAGCGTATCCACCGGAGCTGTTTTGCCAAGCAGAAATTCGTTCGATTGCGGGCACCAAACCAGTGCCCTGAATTTTTTTGCCTGTGGGGCCGACATGCCCACACCATGCACACCGATCAGTTTGCGCTGTAACAAGTTCCATTTTGTTAGCTGATCGATTTCCCGGTGCGCCTGCCGATCAATGCCCTCACCGGCGTGTATCACAACGGATAATCCCCTTTTAAAGGGATTGTTCAGCTTCAATCGCCATAGCTTTTCAAAGCCTGCAGAGTGTAGGTTTTGGCAATGCTCATATACATTGACGAACCGGTTGGCGGTTTGCAATTTTTCGCCATGGTTAACCACTGTTGTTACGCCGCAAAGCAGGTTTTTGAGCATTCCCCAGTCTTCGCGCAGGCGTCTGGGGATTTTCAATACAGCAGCAATCTTATCCGCGTAGTTTTGAAGAATATACGGTCCCCATTCGCGGTAGCTTTTATATTTCCGGTCGCCAAGTTGCGGGAAAAGGTTAAAATCAAGATGATCGTGCGAATTGATCAGTCCCGGAAAAGCTAATGCATTATGAAACGTGAGGTGAAGGCGGGGATGGTGCTCATGCGCTATCTCATTCCCCAGTCCTGCTATATGGCTTCCCTGAATATCGATACTGGTAGCCTGCTCACCATTCACTATATCAAGGTTGTGTAGCACCATATTATCCGCGTTTAAGGTGTATACCGTAAATTATCTTTGATCCGTAGAATTTATTATACACATGCAAGGCATCCTTAGCAGCGTAATACGACTTCACATTTTCGTCAACCACCCGTTCGTCAAGAGCGATGGTATTGAAACCCTGTTTCAATAGTATTTCTTCTATTTCGTATACATGATGTACGTGGTTTTCTACGGCGATCTGGCTTTTATTGTGCTCGAATGTGCGCTGCCCGCCTGCTGCTAAAGCAATGGGGTGAAAATCGGTGATAATGATGTCTGCTTGTTCGCAGGCTATCCTGGCCCATGCATTCAATGCTTCATTAATGTTTTCGATATGCGCTACGGTAAGGGTAGAAACGATCAGATCATAAGTGTTATCAGGTATAAACGAAAACTGGTTATCTGTAATGCAGTAAGTATCGGCCTGTGGGTATTTATCCTGCAAGTGTTTCAGCATACCGGCAGAAACGTCGAATCCGGTAACACTTAGCGGTCTGGCTTTAAATAGCTTGTCCCAATGGCGACCGGTACCGCAGCCAATATCAGCCACGCGTTTGTTATCGATATTGATCTGATGCAATAAGCCTGAAAATACCTGTTCATCAAGGTCGAGCATGAGGTTGCCCGGCTGATGGTCGTAATTATCTGCCCAGATGTTGTATGCTGATACCGGGTTCAATTGCGAAATTGTATTAGCCGTGGATTTTCTCAATAGTTTTTTCAATGCTGAGATCATGGATTCAGTTTTAAGCAATACGCCTGGTTTGCTTAATGAGTTGCCCGTATAATTTTTATACCTGAGGCAACCTGTGTTACTGTCACAGCGTAATTCTCTTAGTGTAAGCAGATCGGTGTATTACTAACAAAATCGGTGTAATCCTTAAATCATGATATTATTTTTTAACCCCCGCAGCGCCGTTAATATGTACCGCATTCCTAATTCTATTATGAATATTGCGGCATCTATTGAAGGTAAATATGAGTGGGTAATAGTTGACGGCAACTGCGAGCATGATCCGGTTGAAAAGATACTTTCGTACCTTAAAACCGGTAAGTTCAGTTATCTGGGGTTCACGGTAATGCCGGGGCCACAGCTTAAACAGGCTATTGCCGCAGCCAAAGCGGTTAGGCAGCAGCATCCGTATATCAAGATGATATGGGGTGGTTATTTTCCGTCGAGTCATCCGGAAACGGTGCTGTATTCGGGCTATGTAGATTTTATTATCAACGGCCCGGGTGATAATGCGTTCCCTCAACTGATAGATGCCCTGGAGAATGGTACTCCTTACGAGTTCATCAAAAACCTGATCTATAAAGGTCCCGATGGTCGTATTTTTAAGACGGTGAAGGAAGACCTGATCGACCAGGATTCGCTGCCGCCACTGCCTTATGACGAGCTTAACAAATTTTACCCTATACCTAAATTCCTTGGGAAAACTTACCTCGGCAAAAAAACACTGGCTTATCATTCCAGTATCGGCTGCCCTTTCACCTGTTCGTTTTGCGCTGTAGTGCCGATTTATGAAGCCCGCTGGAAAGGTAAATCGGCTGAAAATATCTATAAGGACGTAAAATATATCAAGGATAAATGGGGTGCAGATGCCATCGAATTTCATGATAATAACTTCTTCGTTTCTGAAAAGCGTACGGTCGAGTTTGCCAGACTCATCGCTCCCGAAAAAATGACCTGGTGGGGAATGGCACGGATTGATACTATGGATAAGTTTAAGGATTCATCACTGGCCGCCATTCGTGAAGCAGGCTGTAAGATCATCTTTTTCGGCGCCGAAAGCGGCAATAATGCCATTTTGGAGCAGATGGACAAAGGCGGTACACAAACCGGTGAACAGATTATCCGGTTTGCCGAGCGGTTAAAGAAATTTGATATCATCCCTGAATATTCCTTCGTTCTGGGCACGCCGGCACCCACGCCCGAACAAGTGCATGCACAAATAGATTTCGAGATAGATTTTATAAAAAAAGTAAAGGCAGCAAATCCCCGGACGGAGATTATCATCTACACCTACAGCCCTGTGCCAACAGAAGGCTCGGAACTGTATAAGCAGGTAAAAGAAAGCGGCTTTCACTACCCGCAGACACTGGATGACTGGTTAAGTCCGGCGTGGGAAAATTTCGACCTGCGCCGGAACCCGCTTACGCCGTGGCTTACACCGGATATGATAGACAAGATCAGAAACTTTGAAACGGTGCTTAACGGGCTTTATCCAACGGTTACGGATATCCGCCTTAACAATATGAAGCGCCTCGCCATTAAGATGGTGGCGGCCCTTAGATACAAGGCTAATCTGTACCAATACCCTTACGAAATTAAACTGTTGCAAAAGTTTTGGCGCTATCGTCAACCGGAAGTACAAGGATTTTAACGATGTCAACCGCTTCAATATATCAAACATTTCAGCGTTACCGTACCCTGCAAACGGATGTTATCCATTCGTTGCCGGTGGTGATCCTGATGCCGCACAGCGCCTGTAACTGCCGCTGTGTAATGTGCGATATATGGAAGGATAACAAAAACCTGAAACAGCTTACGGAAGAAGATGTAACGGGGCTGTTATCGGCCCTGAAAAAATTTGGTACGCAAACGGTGGTCATGTCGGGCGGGGAGGCACTGCTTAACCCCAGGTTCTTTAAGTTATGCGAAATGCTAAAGCAGGAAGGCATCAGGATCAGCCTGCTAACAACCGGGCTATCAATTGAAAATAACGCGGATATGTTATTGCGATGGGTGAATGACCTGGTAGTTTCGCTGGATGGTGACGAGCCTTTGCATGATGCAATACGCAATATTCCTAACGCTTTTAAAAAGCTGCGCAACGGGGTGATGCACTTAAAAGCATTAAATCCTGAATATCGTATCACCGCGCGTACGGTTATTCACCGGCTTAATTTCCGTAACTGGCAGCATATTATTAATACCGCGCAGGATATGGGTTTAGCCCAGATCAGCTTTTTGCCTGCCGATGTAAGCAGCCATGCTTTTAACCGCCAGACGGCATGGAGCGAACCGCGCCAACATGAAATATTACCCGGCCTTGAAGAGTTACCCGAGTTACAAGAAGTTATCTACTATATTATTAAAAACAATAAGAAACAGTTTGACAGCGGTTTTATAGCAGAATCGCCGTTGAAAATACAACAGATATACCAATACTATGCTGCGCATTACCAGTTAACGCCATTTCCCTTTAAAAGGTGCAATGCGCCCTGGGTTTCAGCTGTAATTGAGGCCGATGGCAGCGTGCGGCCCTGTTTTTTTCATGAAACCGTAGGCAATATCCACAACTCGTCACTTAGCGGGATATTGAACGGCGAACACGCACTCAATTTCCGGAAGAAATTGAATATGGCCAGTGACCCCACCTGTGTAAAATGTGTTTGTACGCTTCATCTGTCACCCTTTGCAAAATTATCATGAGCAGCAGCCGCATAATATTTACGCATTCCTACTTTTTACGGTTCGACCCGAAGCAATGGGCCCTGCAACAGCCCTATCCGCCGCTGGCGACTATTTATGGGGCTGCCCTGATGCGTGAGAACGGTTACGAAGTATCGCTTTTTGATACAATGCTGCGTAAAGATCCGCAGGAGATTGTGGGGGAGATAGACCGTATAAAGCCCGAGTTTTTTGTGATATACGACGATGGCTTTAATTACCTCACCAAAATGTGCCTTACCAATATGCGCGAGGCCGCTTTTGAAATGTGTAGGCTGGCCAGTATGCGGGGCTGCAAGGTGATCGTCTCCAGCTCAGACGCGACTGACCATTACGAAAAATACCTGAACGCCGGGGCTGACTTTGTAATAACTGGCGAAGGGGAGATGACGTTGCTGGAACTGGTTAACCATATAAAGGATGGCGGAGTGGATTATGGTGAAATATCTGGCATCATTTACCGTATACATGGTAATACCATTAAAAATCCGCAGCGACCTGTGTTGCGGGAGCTGGATAACTTGCCATTCCCGGCCTGGGATTTGATCGATATTGACCAGTATCGTAAATGCTGGATGGAAAGCGCCGGATATTTTTCAATGAATATGGTAACTACGCGCGGGTGCCCGTTTAAGTGCAACTGGTGTGCCAAGCCTATTTATGGCAACAGGTATAATTCGCATAGTCCCGGTTATGTTGTGCGCCAGATAAAAATGCTGAAAGAAAATTACCATATCGATCATATTTGGTTCTGCGATGACATATTTGGTTTGAAACCAGGCTGGATACTTGAATTTGCAAGATTGCTGAAGGAAGAAAACCTAAAAATCCGGTTTAAGATACAATCGCGCGCTGATCTGTTGGATCATGAAGAAACCGTAGCGGCTCTGGCGGATGCGGGCTGTGAAAACGTATGGATAGGCGCAGAAAGCGGTTCGCAAAAAATACTGGATGCAATGGACAAAGGTATTACGGTCGGCCAGATAAGCACCGCTACCGGTTTAATGAAGAAGCATGGCATCAAACCATCCTTTTTTATCCAGTTTGGTTATCCCGGCGAGGATAAACAGGATATTAACTCGACGATCGACATGATCAATAACCTGCTGCCTTATGAGATAGGTATTTCCGTTTCGTATCCGCTGCCAGGCACGGTTTTCTATGAACGCGTGAAGACCGAATTGCAGAAAAAGACAAACTGGACAGACTCCGACGAGATGGCGCTAATGTTTAAGAATACTTTTCCGGCGCCGTACTATAAACGGCTGCATAGTTATGTGCATAAAAACTATCATAAGCATCTGGCTCAAAATAGCTGGCATAACTTATTCAGGGAGCCATTAAGCACAGGCATTGGCGGCATAAGAAAAGCATTATCATTATTTTATTATACCCCGGCCGTTTTTATTGAGCGGTTAAAGTTAAACCGGTTGGAGAGAGTATGAGCATAGTTATGCAGCACAACAACGAGCAACAAGCCGAACAAGCGTTCAGCAGGCAATCGGCTGTTTTTGATGAACTTTATTCGGGTAACACTATCGTTAATTACAAACGACAGCGGGTGCGCAATCATGTGCTGCAATTTCTTCAACCTCATTCAAACATATTAGAACTAAACAGCGGGACGGGGGAGGATGCCCTGTTTTTTGCACGGCACGGTCATCATATACATGCTACCGACATAGCACAGGGTATGCAGAGCCAGCTAAAAAGTAAAGTCCAGGCTGCCGGTATGCAGGATAGGATAAGTAACGAACTATGTTCTTATACAGAACTTGCCCAATTGCAAAATAAAGGCCCTTACGATCTGATATTCTCCAACTTTGCCGGACTGAATTGTACGGGCGAGTTGAATAAAGTGCTGCTTTCGTTGTCACCTCTGCTAAAGCCCAACGGAATAGTTACAATGGCTATTCTGCCCAGGTTTTGCCTGTGGGAAACATTGTTGTTATTTAAAGGAAAGTTTAAAACTGCGTTTCGTCGTTTCTTTAGCAGTAAAGGGCGCACCGCACACCTGGAAGGTGTGTATTTTAAATGTTGGTATTATAATCCATCTTATGTTATCAAAACACTTCAAAAGGATTTTGAGGTTGTGGGGCTGGAAGGATTATGTGCCATTGTGCCACCGTCATACATCGAAAATTTTGCGGAGAAGCGCCCTTTTGCTTATCGTAAATTAAGGGGTTGGGAGGACAAGCTCAAATCCCGGTGGCCGTGGAAATATATTGGGGATTATTATATTATTTCGTTGAGGAAGAAGGAATAACGGCCCCTGTCATTGCGGGCGGATTGTGAAGAGGGTTGTGCAGCGAAGCAAACTCGTCGCTGCAAATACATGCGAAGAGGTTGCTTCGTCGTACCTCCTCGCAATGACATTTTCTGATGTTTATCTCAATTAAATACCGAACCCTCATGCACATGTAATACCGCATTCAACCTGTTCTGATAGCGCTTTAGTATTTCCTGCTGGAAATTTTGCGGATCAGGTTTAGAGTGATGACAGTTTATATCCATTGCCATAATAGCTCCTTTGGTGTTGGTTTGCATAGTCGCCGTTTTTTTGCTCCATCTGCGGGCGGTAATCTTCATCAGTATAGTGTCCAGCCAGCAGCCTATTCTGTTGTTTAGCAATAATTCAGCTGTCGACTTCCAGAAATGATTTTTAACCGGCCGGGCCGATGAAACACGTAGCAGTTTATTGGGCAAATATTTTTGTGTCCACTGGTTGGAAGCATAAAAATGCTCAAAGGCGCTGTCGCCCTGCAGGGGCATAAGCGTAACTACTTCTATGGCTGTGTAAATATTGTGTTCAGTTATTTGCAGCGCATCTTCGTCAATGTAATAGTTCATGCAGAAATAATCCTGCCGGTTTACCAGGTAGGAGAGTTTTTTCAGTACATGCATCAGCGTACGGGCTATCCAAAGGCGGTTTTTGGCGGTGATGATAAACAGGTCGATATCTGAGTATTCATCGGCGAAATTCTTTGAGAGTGAACCCGATATGGCAATGCCCCGCACATAAGGAAATTTAATAAGTAGGTTGCTTATCCTTTCAGCAATTTTGATCATATCAGCAGCCTTGATGTTGCCGTTATACCTGCGAACAATAAGCGAATAATCATTCTGCAAAGTATAAAACCTGCTGAAGCTAAAAATGCTGCCCTCCTGTATCAACGCAAGTAAACCTTCATTTACTTCGGTTTGACTACTCTTTTCACCCAAAAACAAATAAACCTCGGCTGCGGTAAGCGGGTAGCTGAACAGATCAAAATAAGCAAGTGTAGCCAAAATGCTGTTCTTCACCATGGTAAGGTTTTTAAATGATGGTTGATTCTGGGTGTAATACATAGTAGTTTATATATAAATATGACGGCTTAAACATTAACCAGGTTGCCCTCAGTTATAAATTTATCTTGTTGTTTTACAGTTTGTTTGCTGTGTTTTTTATGGTTTGATAAGATGAAGAATGAAAAGAAAACTGCGTAAAAGAACACGCCCTTATCCACCGCCAGGTAATCTTCAGAAAGGGAAACAACAGCCAGCAAAACCATATAGGTGAAGAACAGCAGATCGCGGTTTGAGAATGCAAGCCTGAAGCCATACACAAGTGTGAACAGGTAGACGATCAGCCCGAGTATCCCTGATTGCAACAGAAAGCTTAAGTACTGATTATGTGCATTCAGGTTATTAAGGAATGAATTGTAGTATTTCTTCTGATAAAATGCCTCATGCAAAAGCCCGGTTTCCGAACCGGCACCATGGCCAATAACCGGCGAGACCTTTATCAGCTCAAATGCAATATTCCAGCGGGCTCGTCGTGGTTCAACACTTTCGCCGGCGACCGGTTTGGAAAGATCGGCCTTTAGTTCGTTAAAAAAGCGCTCTTTAAATGCTTTTACCTTAAATACACTAACTCCGGCAATTAAAGCTAAAGACCACAATGCTAACCAGTACTTTATACGCTGTTTTCCTTTAAACATAAATAATGGAAAGGCTATACAAACACTGATAAACAGCGAAAAAAGCGCTGATTTAGAACATAGCTGGAATAATCCGGCTATCAGCACAGCAATGCAAATACCACTCACTATTTTTAATCGGTTGACATTTTTGCCAACCATAACGGTAAGCAAATACACTAAAGCAATAGCCAGTTGCATAGAAAAAAAGGTGGCATGCATATCTATTGGCTCAGCGAAATTGTGGTTGGTAAATGCCGACGAAAAAAGTTCAGAAAACGGCAAATTATAGAACCGTATGGTTCTGAAGGCGTCCCAAAACAGGTAAAGAACGGTAAGGGTGCAGATCACCGAGAAACCCATCAGCAAAGGCTGCCTGTATTTTTTGAAATCAAACCCGCTTAATGGGAAGACAACCGGGATGAGCAATATGGGTAATTGTAAGCTTATCTGGTTAACTGCCTGTGGTTTATTGATACTGTATAGCGATGAGATAAGCGTAACAATAAATACGGATTGCAGCAGCAAAGTTCGCCATCTGAAAACCGACCTGAAATGCCGCCGGTTCAACTGGATTACTACATGTACCGAAAAGCTAATGAGGATGAGATGACTATAAAACAGGTTGAAAGGCAGGCTTGCCAGCAGCAGGAGCAAGTGGTAAAAGCTTATCCTGTTCGCCAGGCTGTCAGCAGGCAACAACTGTTTCATGGCTGTGGTTCAAATAGCATTCTATTGCAAATTTTTCGTACTGGTTTATAATACTTTCCCAGTTGAACTGGTACCTGATCTTTTGCAGGTTATTGCGTATCATTAGCTTATTATCGCCGTTTCGTTGTACGGTTTCAACAAGGCTCTTTACTTCATTCGCATTTGAGAAGTAATACGCATCAGCATTTAGCACCGCTTTGTTAAAAGGATTATTATGCGCGGCGATCAGCGCCTCACTGGCCATGGCTTCGAGTAATGAAGGGTTGGTGCCGCCAACACTATGGCCATGAAAATACAGGTATGAGTTATTCTGCAACTGGCGTACATACGGCGTATCGAATATCGATCCCTTGAAATTGATGCGTTCATCACGATGAAACCGGTTGGTGATGTATTTACCGAAGCGGTTGTTTACGTCGCCAAGCACCACAAATTTCTTATCGGAGTTGCTGTTATTGAAACCCTGCAAAATGGTTTCGATGTTGTTTTCGGGTTCCATGCGGGCCATAAGCAGGAAATAATCTTCTTTCAAAACTTCGTTATGGTCTATCTGTTCGCGTTCTTCCTCGCTGAACACATCAGCGCCGTAAGGAATGTAACAGCTGTTAATATTGTATTTATCCTTTAGATATGATTTGATGACCAGCGAGTCGGATACGTAATAATCGCTGTGTTTAACCGCCAGCTTTTCGGCATAACGCAAAAACTGCTGAACCTTTTTAGAGTATTTAGAGCGTTTCCATTCAAGGCCGTCCATATTGGTGATGATGGCGCTTTTATGTGGGTATAAATGCCCCCAGATGGAGCTGCTGGTGTAACCCATTACAAATAGCACATCAAACTTTTTACGGCGGGCATCCATCAGGCAGTTAAAGTCGTAAAAAAACTGCCCGGCAGTGCCGATGGCATATTCCGGGTCGTAGCAATGCACAATGTTTACGCCGTTCCATGTTTGTTCCAGGTAGGGATGGTTATGCGAATTATATACCGTAACGGAATGACCGCGCTGCACAAGCCCCGCCGAAACATACTCTGATATATGTTCAAATCCCCCGTAATGATTGGGTATTCCGCGGGTTCCTAAAATGGCTATTCGTAGTTTCATGTTAGTACTGATTGATATGCTTTTAATGTTTGGTTAGCCGCAGCCTGCCAGGTATATTGCTTGTGTATTTTTTGATAGAGATGATCATTAAATGGCGCTTTACTTGCTTGGTGAATTGCACCGAGGATGCTATCCGGATCGCCCGGATCGCAATAAAAAGCGTCGTTACCGAAATATTCTTTTGCATCTCCTCGATCTGTGATCACAATGCTGCATCCCATAATCGCCGCCTCGATAGAGCTTAACCCGGTGGTCTCAAACCAGCTCGGAAGGACGTGTATTTTAGCCTGCTGATAGTATTTTATCAGTTTAACTTGCGGGATATGGCCGATGAATTTGATATTGTCAGCAGCTATACGGCGGCATTCGGCATAATAATCAGCCTGATTAGGGGCGTGGGCGCCGATGAGCAGCAGTTTGTATCCGGTGTTGTTTAAGGCTTTGATGAGATTTAGCTGATTTTTGATGCCTTCAATGCGGGCCACACATAACACCAGCTTTTCGTCTTTTTCAATAAATGGGTCATAAGCAAATACTGTAGGGTCAACGCCATTCGGAATGATCCGGCATTTGCTGTTTGTAGGATAGGTTTGCGCTACCCGCCGGTACTCCGATTGTGAGTTAGGCAATATCATGGCCGAGCGTTTTAGTATATCCAGTATGCTTTTTCGCTGCCCTTTCCACACGTATGACAGACTGGATAAATGATCTCGCCCGAAAAGCCAGCGTGCCATGGTTTTCAGGTATTCAATGCTATCCGCAGGCAAGCTGCCTAACAGGATGCTGCCGTTTTTGCGATGATGTTTATCATACTCGCTATAATTGCACAGGATGGTTGATATAACATAAGGCTTATTCGCTTTTTTGCTATGGTAAAGAATATCGGCAGGGCGTGTAAGATTAAAAAAATGCAAAAGGTCGTATTGGTTATAAGCGATCTGCTCGTTGCACAGCAGCACGTCCATATCAATGCCGATGTTGGCCAGGTGCCGTGCGGTTTGCACAGCTTGTACCGTGTCGCCCCCTGGTACCCGGAACAATGTCGATCGTGCTATGATGGCTACTTTCATGGTTCTAAACGCGGTTTAAATTTCTTCGGTACAGCCAGTTGATCAACCTCTCAGGGAAATAGCTGACGGTGTACAACAAATAATTGTCAAATCTGAAAGGGTGCAGGCTGATGGCTTTTACCATGTGGTTCCTTGCCTTTTCGGGTTGATAATTGTTGATCAGGAACTTCTTGCCACATAGGGCGTAGTAAGAACCTTCTTTTATTTTGGCCAGGTATTGTTTTTGGGCAATACCCTTTAGTTCCAGTCCGTCTGCCCTGGTGATGCTGCGGCTTTTGAGCGATGAATATTTGATCTCGCGGAACTTTCGGGTTCGCCATTTTTCATCTATCGTTACCGATTCGGGATTTAGCCGTACCTTAAGCAAGGGATGCGACAAGTTGCAAGCCTTGATATCGCGCAGGATGTTCACCCATAAAAAATGATCTTCGTAAGTATAGGCGTGCTCATTATAGCCGCCGCGGCTAACAATCACATCCTTTTTGTAAAACACGCTGGAATGAATGAACGGGCAAACCGAGTAATCAAGATCTTGTATCTCCTCGTTCAGGTGCGCTACCGGGTGTTGGGTAAAGATGTAGTTGTTATCGGCATCAATATAATCTGCCGCCGAGCCGATAATGCTGTATTCAGGGTGCGCTGTAATAAAATCGTATTGTATTTTAAGCCGGTCGGGATAGCAGACATCATCAGCATCAAAACGGGCGATGTAGGGTGCGGAAGCATTTATAAGACCCAGATTTAATGCTGATGCAACGCCACGGTTTTCCTGGCTGATGAGCGTGATGCGCGGATCTTTAAAAGACTCGATAACCCTAACGGTATGGTCTGTTGAGCCGTCATTAATAATCAGCAGCTCAAAATCGGTAAAGGATTGTTTGAGTACAGACGTAATGGCATCGCCTATATATTTTTCAACGTTATAGGCAGGCATCAGCACGGTTATTTTAGGGTTAGCGGTGTTCATATTGCAGTTGTTTTTTTGCGGTGGATTCCTTGATATCCAGCAAAAGCAGTAATTCAAAAAGTATAATGATGGATAATTGCTCAAACCAATAATCGATAGCCAGAACGGGCACCAATAACAGCAGGATGGGCAGTCCGTAAGTAAGCCTTCCGGCTCTTTTTGCGAAGAACCAGAGGTAATAAATGGCGAACAGCAAAAAGCCAATGATACCGTACTCGGCAATAAGCTGGTCGTATACCGAAAATGGGCTATTGGTTAATGAGTGAAAGCCTGCGCGTTTGCTAAAGTAATTGAGGTAGAGATCGAGATGATTTACCATGAAATCATGATTGATATATACCTGTTTTGCCGGGTAACCGCCGGTAATATTTAAACCGGTAGTTTTGAATGCCAGTTTGGAAGAGAAATTGCCCATGCCATTGCCGGCCAGCAACTTTAATGGATGAGTTTTAAAGAAAGTGATTGTTTGCCTTGTGGCGGTCACCTTGCCAGGCACGCCAGCCCAACGGAACGGCTTGCCTGAAATGGGCAGCTCCTGTTGATGCTGATCTATGAAAGCTACGAGGTGTAATTCGTCAGCCGGTGTAGTGGTCAGGCTTTGGTAGGGCGCCGAATAGATATTTGCCTTAGGTGTAAATATACGGCCACGGGGAGTTGCGGGCGGTTGTTGAAGCTGTTTTGCGTTGGTTATAATCTGTTGGCCACGGTTAATACTGTCAATATAAAGCTGGGCCATTTTCTCACGCTTTTCTTCAGCATTTAAGGTGCTGTCGGGTCTTAATTGTATGGGTATAGGCGCATATTGCGGAACGACAGGCTTGTTTTTACGGTGAAGGATATTGTTGATGCTTCTAACTACATAGTCATTATTCTGCGGTGATATTTTAGCCATAAATAACACCAAAAGGAATACACAAACCGAAATGAGGCTTTTTTGCTCCCGGGTGCTTCTGAAGATGAAAAGCATGGCTAATGTTGTCATCAACAGGATATTAAGGGTGTTGCTTACCGTGAGCAGCAGGGTTGCCATGCAAATAAGCATCATTAACCCATTTTTACGAACAAGAAAATAAAGTACGCCAAACGCGCTGATCACCGCATTGGTGGTAGAGGTATCGAAAGTGAGGCCTTTGATATAATCGCCCGTATTAATGAAATATTTCTGGTATTCGCCCTGGTAGGTGTATGGATTAATCTCGCCGGTTTTTAAGATGATGACTGCAATGTTTAGCAGGGAAACCGCCGCATTTACAGCAAAAAATACCAAAAGTGTACGGTGGATAATAACCGTATCATTTTTTTCAACAGCCAGTTTTACCTGATGGATAGCCAACAGACATAGTAACCAGAATGCAAGCCCGGTTAAAAATGCAGGCCAGTAATTATGCACAGAAAAACCTGCATTGATGAAACCGCCGATAATTGCCAGTAACATGATAAGGGGGTAGAAAAGAGGAAGGCGGGAATCCTTCAATCTAAAGCCAAAACGGAAATCGGTTTGTAAGAGATAGATAAGTATAATTGCCACTATTTTTACCGCCAGCTTTACATCTAAAAAAAGCATAAGAAACAACAGCAGCTTCCAATCAAGCAGGCCTTGCAGTTTTTTTAAATTAATTGCCGGAAGTGTAATGCTCATGCTATATGTGGCTGCATTATCCCTTCATTCTGAGGGCATCGGCCACCTTTTTTCTATTAGCAATTACGCCGCTTAAATGCCTTTGGTTGCCCATGCCGGTAAAGAAAAAAGCATTTTTATTAGTGGGTAGCCAAAGCACCTTCGGTAAATTCTTTTTTCAATAAAGCGTTTTCCAATTGGGCCAGGTGATGGTACTTAAACCGTTTATTTTTATAAATGCTTTTGGCAATGGCAAGGCCTTCTTTACCATCCATAAAGCCCATGAAAAGAATGTAGTCAATAATAAACGCAAAAAGCGGGGAAAGGTACAGGTTGCCAAAGTTGGAACGCTTACCGCTGTCGAAATAATTTTCGGCGCTTAGGCGGGCATAGTTCTCGGCCTTGGCCATGCACTCGTTAGCATTGGCTACGGAATAATGATGCAGGTAGCCCTGAAGTTTTTCAATACGGGTGTTTTGCGAAAGAATGAGCTTTTCATGCACTTTCGGCTCAGACCATTTTATTTGTTGACGGTTAAATAGCCGTACATGATGATCTCGGCCCCAGCGACCATGCTTAACACGCTTATTGCCAAAATAAGTTTGGTATTTAATATCGTAAGCCACTGTTTGGTCATCAAGAGGCAGATCGTGCAACGATAATATCAATTCAATGTCGGGTATTTCGTCGGCATCAATGCTTAGTATCCAGTCGTATTTAGCCAGTCCGATGCCCTTGTTTTTGTTTGAACCGTAATTTGACCAGTTACTGTAATATACCCTGCAACCGTTTTTCATGGCGATGTGCGGTGTTGCATCGGTGCTGTTATTGTCGACGATTACAATATCATCTGTAATCAGCTTTGCCTTGCTGATGCATTGTTCAATAATGGCGCTTTCGTCCTTCGTGATGATAACAACAGATACCGGTAACATTATTAATGGGTTTATCTGTATCACGCAGCGTGGCGAAAAAGGGTTGCCGCACATTATAAAAAAAAAGGTATAGATGCTATCAGCTCATGATAAACTACCCATACTAATAACAATCCTCAAAAAAATATTCGCCGTTGTAGCGAATAGCTGTTATTTAGCGTAAAGACAACCAAAGCGTTAACTTTAGCTGAATTAAACACAATTAATGCGGAAACCGGGCGGCATCACTGAAGACGAGATCATCAGCGGATGCATAAAAGGCGGCTTAAAATGGCAGGAAATGCTATACAGGCATTTCTATGGCTACGCCATGGGTATAAGCCTGCGCTACAGCCTTAACCGCGACGATGCATTGGAGGTGGTTAATGATGGTTTTATTAAAATTTTTAACACCATAAACCGATACGATAGCAGCAAGCCGTTTAAGGCGTGGCTGCGCACCATTATGGTAAACACAGCGATTGACCGGCGGCGGCGCGATCTGAAATTTCAGCTCAATACCGAACTGGAAGATACGGTTGTTATACTTCACGAAGCTACGGCAATAGAGAAATTGAACGCTGAAGATATCATCAGCATGATGCAGTATTTGCCACCTATTCAGTTAACCGTTTTTAACTTGTATGAGATTGATGGCTACAGCCATGATGAGATAGGGAAGATGTTATCGATACCAACCAGTTCGTCGAGGGTTTACCTCACACGGGCCAAGGAGAAACTAAGAAATATAATACGCGCAGAAGCACAAGAACATGGACGATCAGCTGGATAAAGATTTAAGCAGGCGCATTAAAGAGGTGTTCGATAATTACCACGACGCCTCGGCAAATGAAGGCTGGCTAAAACTCAGGGAAAAGTTCCCTGCAGAAAAGCGCCGTCGTGGCCTTATCTGGCTATGGCCGGCCGCCGCGTTGCTGTTATTTTTCCTGGGCTTAGGATTGGTGAAGCTGTTTAATGCACAGCAAACTAACCATATTGCGCATGTAAAGCGGGTTAAACAAAGTCCGGCAATTTTAAATAAACACAACGATAGCATTACAGCACATAATGCCACACCAGCCCAACCACAAATTAAAGATAACGATAAAGCGGGCGCTCAAACAATCGCTAACAGAAACAATGCTGTAGCAATTGCGCATCAGAAACAAGCACAGGGCGGAGTTAATCCATCTGTAAATTCTGGTTTGCCACAGGTTATAACTGTAAATCAACAATCGTCATTATCGGCGCATGTTGATACAGTGAAAAAAAATAATATTAACTTAAATAATAGCGCAACCCAACAACTGGCAGTGGCCACAAAACAAAACGCTGTTGCCAAACCGGATACCCAGGTAGCTCAACCTGTTGCTGCGGCTAAAAAGCCTTCAAACATCAACGAGATGTTTGCTGCCGACCAGAGTAAAACGCCTAATGACTTGCAGGTTAAAGAAGACAGGCGCATTAAGTTTAGTGTATATGCTGCTACATACGTTAGCTATACTAAGAATGGAAATAACCAGGTAAATGCAGGTGGTGGTTTTACGGCTGCCATCCCGCTTAGCAAAAACCTTAAGTTTGTTACCGGGGCATCCGTTAATCAAAATTCGTTCAGCTATAATAACAACCCTGTGGTAATAGCTGCTGCCTATCCTTCAGCAGCTATGTATTTCGTACCTAAAGGATATAGCAATTTCTCTCCCGCAGTGCCAACAAGCTACTCGCGCGATGCAAGTCTTTTGGGTATAGATGTGCCGCTCAATCTGCAATACCAGTTCAATACCAAGAAGTATCCGGTATACGTTCTGGGCGGCATCAGTTCGGGTACATTCATTAACGAATCATATAGCTATCTGTACGCAAACGGTTCGAGCCAACAATTTCAGGGAAATAAAGGCTTGAACGATTTTTATTTTGCCCGCACATTAAACTTTGGCTTTGGAGTAGGTTACCCGGTAGGGAAGAGCCAGATCGTTATCGAGCCATTTTTAAAATACCCGCTTGAGGGAATGGGCGCTCAACAGCTTAAATTTGGTGCAAGCGGCATCAACCTTAAGTTTAATTTCCCTACAAAAAAATGAAAAAGCTTATCCTAAGAGATATGATCGCGAACAAACACGCGATGGCTTTGCATGCTGCTTATGCACAGATTGGTTCGCGCCAGTTTAATGCCAACATCGGAACAAAGGGTTCTTTGTGATTACAGCAGAAGCAGGTTGTTTTACTCCCGCCAGCAGAACAAGATACAGAACTGGTTATGAAGGCTGTTGTAAGTGCTGCATGGGCAGCCGTCAGGGTTAAGAACTCCTACTGGCATGCTTTATTTGAACGCATGCGTAAAAGAATGAAAGCACAAAAAGCAATAGTTGCCATTGCCAGGCGCATGTTTATAAATATAGAATCAGAAGACTATATTTGGCAGCAATCACTTTAAAAATCACCTTAATAAAGCATGAAAGTACTAATTGCTATATTAACGCTTATTTTTTTTAACTTTAATATTGTTTGGGGACAAACTCCAAGGAAATATTCCCCATCTGAAATGAGGCAGGATGTGGATAGCATGATAAAATACTTAACTGAAGCTCATCCTAATCCTTTTTACAGGTATCCGAAAACTTCCTTTTTTAAAGACGTTGTCCGTGTAAAAAGCCATCTGAACAAAAATTTAGACAAGGTAGATTTTTACTTACGAATAGCGCCGTTGCTGGGAAATTTGGACGATGGCCATACCGACCTTCATATTATGCAATTTTACAATAGTCTTAATCCAATTATTATTCCATATAATGTTAGGTTATCGACGAAAAGCCCTTTTATTAAATGTGTAGAAACTTATAAAGGGGTAAAGACAGAATTGCCTATTGGTACTGAAATCGTAAGTATAAATAATATTCCGGCTCAGAAAATAGTAAACGATATCATAGATCTCAATACGGGAGAAAGCCGTTTATTCAGAGCGGAGTTCGGTGCAACACGCTTTTATTTTTATCTCGAAGCGCTTTATAAAGCAAATGGTATCTATCATGTTAAGTACAAAAATAATGGCATTACTAAGGACATTACCTTAAAAGGTATCCGTAAAAACATACTTGATGAAATGGCTAAAAACCAAACGAATGGTAATGGACATTCTGATCCTGTTTATTCCCTTCGGCTCTTAAATAACAATCAAACAGCAGTCATTGATTTTAAAAGCTTTGATTGGGATGGATTTAAGGCATTCACTGATTCGGCATTTACTGTAATAAAAGAAAAACATGTCCAGAACCTCATAATCAATTTAATTAATAATAGCGGGGGCGACTCTGATGTAGGAGATGCATTTTTTCAATATATTTTAAATAAACCATTTACACAATATTATAAAGTGCTTGAAAAAAACATTACTTTATTAAAACAACGTTTATTCGAACATCGTTTGGGGAAACCGCTTGATAGTGCCGATAAAATATTACTTGCCAAAACTAACGGATCATTGGATACCGAATATGTTGACAAGATAAATATTGGCGATAATCCTTTACGATTTAATGGACGGGTAATAGTATTAGTAAATATTGAAACTTATTCTTCGGCATCAGATTTTGCACAATGTTTTAAATACTATAAAAGGGGTATTATCATTGGCGAGGAGACTGGCGGTTTGATTAAAAGCTATGGGGATATTGTAATTACCCATTTACCTATTAGCGGGCTCGAATTAGCGGTCTCGAGTAAACTATATTACGATATCGGAGCAAGTGAAAGCGACTGGAGAGGTGTGATTCCCGATGTGTATTCGTCACCTGATATGGCATTACAACGTGCTTTAGATTATATAGACGGTAAAAAAATAGGACATTAATTAATCGCTTCACGTGTACTTATCTCGTATGTTTTTAGATGAAACCTTATCATTTTATTTTCCGTTTCGCCACTGTTGCACGCGCAGCGTTTTGAACTATCGGTTGGCGCAAATACCGGTTTGTTTGCTTTCAAAGTTTATTTGAGTTAGGTATCAGTTACAGGTTGTTGGCTACCGTGGTGAAGTAATGAACCGGGGTGCAGCTTTCTTCTTGTTGATATGCTCAAAATATTTCGTTTTGGTATTTGAAATCGAAATTAATCCTTATAATTGTTTGGAATACATTTACTGATAATGCCGGTGTGCGAACCTGACATTGGCTTCGTAATAATATTTTGACATACAATTGCCATTCACCAATTAGGCAAACCTGTATTTTTAACTTACTTATAACAGAAGTATATGGCGAATAATGTTTATGACGCGATAGTGATCGGGTCGGGTATTTCCGGCGGGTGGGCTGCCAAGGAATTAACGGAAAAAGGACTGAAAACCATTATGTTGGAACGTGGCCGTAATATCGAACACATTAAGGATTATGTGAACGCTACTAAAGCCCCCTGGGAATTTAAACACCGCAACCAGAAAACACAGGAAATACTAAAGGATTATCCCGTTCTGGTACGTGATCCGGGCCTGATCTCCCACAATCTTGATTACTGGACGAATGAAAAGGAAAGTCCGTATACTGAAGTGAAACGCTTCGACTGGTTCAGAGGCTATCATGTTGGCGGCCGTTCGCTCATGTGGGGACGCCAGTCATACCGATGGAGCGACCTTTATTTTGAAGATAACCTGAAAGACGGCATCGCTATCGACTGGCCTATACGCTATAAAGATATTGCACCGTGGTACAGCTATGTAGAGAAATTTGCAGGCATCAATGGTTCGCATGAAGGCCTTGACGATGTGTTGCCTGACGGCGAATTTATGCCCGCCATGCAAATGAACTGCGTGGAAAAGGACGTTGCCGCACGCATAAACAAACATTATGCAGGCAAAAGGCACATGATTATGGGGCGCAGCGCCAATATCACCGTGCCGCATTTTAACCGTACCAATTGCCAGTACCGTAATAAATGCGCAATGGGTTGTCCGTTCGGTGCCGCATTCAGTACGCAATCGTCAACTTTACCGGCAGCTATGGCAACGGGTAACTTAACCTTGCGCCCGTTCTCTATTGTTACAAAAATTCTTTACGATAAGGATACCAAAAAAGCCAAAGGTGTTGAGGTATTGGATGCCCAAACCAACCAGACTTACGAGTACTATGCAAAGGTGATATTCCTGAACGCGTCAACGCTTAATTCAACCTGGGTGCTGATGAACTCGGCTACCGATGTTTGGCCTGATGGATTGGGCAGCAGCAGCGGCGAACTGGGTCATAACCTGATGGATCACCATTTTAGGGTAGGAGCAGAAGGCTTTGCCGAAGGATATGACGATAAATATATTTTCGGTAGACGGGCGAACGGGATATATATACCGCGTTTCCGCAATATCCATGGCGAGAAGCGCGATTATCTGCGCGGTTTTGGCTACCAGGGCGGCGCAGGCCGGGAAGGCTGGGGGCACGAGGTTGCCGAATTACAGATCGGTGGCGATTATAAAGACGCAATTGCCGAACCGGGCAGATGGAGAATGGGCGTGGTTGGCTTTGGCGAAACATTGCCATATCACGAAAATCATGTATATCTTGATAAAAACAATAAAGACAAATGGGGGCTGCCAATACTGGCCGTTGATGCCGAAATAAAAGACAACGAGCACAAAATGCGCAAGGATATGATGGCCGATGCGCAGGAGATGCTGGAAATTGCCGGTTTAAAGGAAGTAAAAACCTACGACAATGGCTATTACCTCGGTGCAGGCATCCACGAAATGGGCACTGCACGTATGGGCAACGACCCGAAAACATCGGTACTTAATAAACATAACCAGGTTTGGGATGCGCAGAATGTATATGTGACCGATGGCGCATGCATGACCTCATCCGCCTGCCAAAACCCATCGCTTACCTATATGGCGCTTACTGCCCGCGCGGTTGACCATGCGGTGTCTGAAATGAAGAAGCTTAACGTTTAATGGATTATGGCAACACAAAATCGCCGCTCGGCTATAAAAAATATGCTTGCAGGTACCGCCGCCATTGGCGCTGCGGGCGTGATAACTTCGTTTACATCCGGTGAAAAACAGGCTATGAATGCAGTATTAAAAGGAAATATCAACCATTCTGCCTGTCGCTGGTGCTATGCGAATATTCCGCTGGATACACTTTGCGCGGCGGGCAAGGAAATGGGACTGAAAGCCATAGACCTTGTCGGCCCGGGCGAATGGCCGACCCTGCAAAAGCACGGGCTCTATTCCGCCATGTGCAATGGCGCGGAGATCAATCTGACGGATGGCTTTAACGACAAGAAATTTCATCCAACTCTGATCAAAAACTATTCGGAGATGATACCGAAAGTGGCGGATAACGGTTATAAAAACCTCATCTGCTTTAGCGGCAGCCGTCGAGGTAAAACGGACGAAGAGGGCTGGAATAACTGTGCCGAAGGGCTGAAACAGCTTATCCCGCTTGCGGAAAAACATAACGTAACGCTGGTAATGGAACTGCTCAACAGCAAGGTAAACCATAAGGATTACCAGTGCGACCATACCGCATGGGGAGTGGAACTGGTGAACAGGATAGGATCAGAGCATTTTAAGCTGCTGTATGACATTTACCACATGCAGATAGATGAAGGCGACGTGATCCGCACCATCACCGAAAACCACCAGCATATCGCGCACTACCACACCGGCGGTGTACCCGGCAGAAATGAGATTGACGATACCCAGGAGCTGCATTACCCGGCCATAATGCGCGCCATTGTAGCTACCGGCTTTAAAGGCTATGTAGCGCAGGAGTTTATCCCTAAAAATCCGGATAAACTGGCTGCCTTAAAGCAGGGGGTGCTGATTTGTGATGTGTAGCATTAGGTAATTGATAATCAGTGTATTGTTGTTATGTGCTTGTTGCAAACTGTAGCGTTGTAGCGCTTAATACACAGCTACACCTGCTACAAACGCTACGCTGGCAAAATCGTGTCAGTAGGATCATGGTTATTCATGAAATATTATGGAAATTACTCCCGACCTTGGAAAGCGAAATATCCCGATGCCAGCCAAAGCACGGCGGCTGTTTTATAAAAGGTGTTGGGCGATGAGCACGTCTGCAATTTGTTCAGCTTTCATGGCTGCGTTACCGGTTCCTATATTAGATAACACAATAATAGCGATCTGCTGTTCCGGGAAGCGAATAATTTGAGTGCTTACACCAAAGTCGCCTCCGTCCCATGCCCAGTAGTCCCGGTTTTTATACCGGCTATTATACAGGCCGAAAGCCTGGTTGTTGCGCCCGTTGGCAAAATGCTGAGTGCTGTGCATTAACTGGTAAAACCGGTTGCCACCAAAACGTTTAGTAAAAAAATTCTGTTCCCACTTAATCAGGTCGTTTAATGTCGTATTAACGCCGCTGCCGCCATAATGCGGCGAATTACGGGGATGCTGTATCCAGCCGCCGCCATAGTTCACCGCAAAACCTTCTTTCCGGTAAGCATCCACAATTTCTTTGGTACGTTCATTATAGGGGGTTACCCTGTTGGGGATAACCTCGGTAGCGTCATCATTAATAATTGTATGGTTCATGGCCAGCGGTACGAATAACCGGGTTTGTGCAAACTTTCTGAACGATAGCCCGCTCACCTTTTCAACAATTTTTGCCAACAGCATAAAATTAGTATTGCAGTAATCCCATCGCTCCCCCGGTTTAAAAGCCAGTGTATCCGGTTTCAGGGAGGTACGGATACATTCATCTATTGTAAAATAATTAAAGGTTACCCATGACCGCCCTCCTTCGCGGGGCAGCTTATAATAGTCTGTAATACCGCTGGTATTATAAATCAAATGGCTAATTCTTATAGTGTCTTTATATTTAGTCAGTTGTGGTATATAGCGGCTGGCAGGTGTTTCAAGGCTTAACTTCCCGTCCATTATCAGCAGGGCAATACACGCGCCGGTAAATTGTTTAGAAACGGATGCAATGTCAAAAGCCGAACTATCTGTAATTGGCAGGCGGTAATCAAGGTTGGCCAGGCCATAGCCGGCCCGATAGAGTACCTGGTTCCCTTTTACCACGGCAACCTCATAACCAGGCGCGTTGCGACCCGCATAAGCATTAAAAATAGAATCAATGCCTTTTAGCTGTTGGCCATACCCTTGAAGGGTTATAAAAAGTAAGCTAAAAACAATAATCAATCGCATAAGATAAAAGTAAGGAATATGCCAATCCGTACCAAAGCAATATGCAGTAAGCTGTTCCAATATCAGATGGATGATATGCTAAAAAACAGCCCTCCGCTACCGCAAGTGTCCCACTTGTAGTTTACAAAGCAGCTATCGCTTACCCATGCTTTTTCTCCAACGACTTTATCCTCAAAATCAATAAAAAAGCAATCGCCGTAAAACCAACGGAAATAGCAGCACTTTTGCCAATGGCGCTTAATATGGCAGCGCTGTTCCCCGCCGCCATCGCGCCGAAAACGGCTACGCCGATAGCGCCCGCGGTTTGCCGGGAGGTGTTGAGAATGGCGGAGGCTGTTCCGGAAAGTTTTTTATCTACGCTGGATAGGATACCGTTTATCATGGAAGGCACGGCAATGCCCATTCCCATGGATATAATGAGGAACGGTGTAAAAAGCTGCCAGTAGGGCGTATGCGACCCGGCAATAAACAAACCGGCAAAGCCTAACGCAAACAGAATAAGCCCACCAAGTATGGGTTTTCGCAAGCCATATTTGTTGGTGATCTTGTCGCTGAATAAATTAGAGATAACAAACCCCACCGTAAGCGGCAGAAATGCGAACCCTGCTTTCAGCGAATGATAATTAAGTACATTTTGCAGGTAGAGGCTCAGAATAAACACGCTGCCGTAATAAGACCAGTTGAGCACCGCCCCAAGCGCCAGTAGTCCGTTAAACGACTTTGAACGGAACAAATGAAGCGGCAGCATCGGGTGGTGCGACTTTCTTTCCACCATCAAAAACAAAAAGAATAGCACAATGCTGAATAGCAGGCTGCCCCAAATGATGAAGTGACTAAACCCAACTTTCGGCCCTTCAATAATAACGGAGATGAGTATGGTAATGGAGATCATCCACAACAGCTGGCCGGGTATATCAAATTTCTTTCCGTGCGTTTTTTGCCCCGCGTTAAGCCTGAAGCTCAGCAGATAGCCCGCTATACAAATAGGAATATTTACAAAGAAAATAAAGCGCCAGTTGATAAACTCTATCAGTAAACCGCCTATGGTTGGCCCGGCAGCCATTGCGGCGCTGCCGGCTGCTGTCCACAAGCCGATGGCGCGGGCGCGCATCCTGGGCTGGTGCGCAAATGCATGGTTCAGCAGCGATAGCGAACTGGGTATCATGGTAGCGGCGCCAATTCCCTGAAATATTCTGCAGATAATAAGCACCGTAGCAGTAGGAGCCAACCCGCAGCCTGCCGAAGCTATACAAAAAATGATCATGCCCAACTGGAAGATATGCTTGGTATCGAGCAGATCGCTTAAGTTACCGGCCGATAACATCAGCACCGCGTAGGCCAGCGTATAAGCGTCTATTACCCATTGCAGGGTGCTGATATGTGCATGGTAGGCGCCTGCTACCTGCGGCAACGCAATGTTAACGATGGAAACATCAAGCTGTGCAACAACAAACGCCAGGGCGGTTGTTAATACTACCCATTTAAAAGAGGGAGAAGTCATTTGCGGCAAAGGTAACGCAGCATAACCAATGATAAAACAACAATGCTGATTTGTAACCTGCGGATGACCATTTGTTGGTCTCGCTGCAGATCATATAACTGAAATCTATACATCATAAAAATAACGTATTTTTTGTGGAATGGCATTTTTGTATCTTCGGTATAAATGCCGGTATTAAGGCGCAAACACTAAATTAATCTGAACATCATGGAAAACAACACGCTTCATTACGCATCGGAGCATCACCCCAATGCTGCCGGAAAATGCCCGTTTATCAACGGGGTGCTTAAACAAACCGCAGGTGGTGGAACGAGAAACCGCGATTGGTGGCCCAATCAGTTAAACCTGGGCATCCTCAGGCAAAACTCAGCTTTGTCTGACCCTATGGATAAGGATTTTAACTATGCCGAAGAATTTAAAAAGCTCAACCTGAATGAAGTTAAACAAGATATTATAAAGGTGCTTACCACATCGCAAGATTGGTGGCCTGCCGATTATGGCCATTACGGGCCGTTCATGATCCGTATGGCCTGGCATAGCGCCGGTACCTATCGTATAGGCGATGGCCGCGGTGGTGCGGGTATGGGAATGCAGCGTTTTGCGCCACTCAACAGCTGGCCCGATAATGCCAATCTGGATAAGGCGCGCCAGCTACTGTGGCCTATAAAACAGAAATATGGGAAAAGGCTCTCCTGGGCCGATCTGTTAATACTGACAGGCAACTGCGCCTTGGAATCAATGGGGTTTAAGACGTTTGGTTTTGGCGGTGGCCGCAAAGATGTATGGGAGGCGGCAGAGGATGTTTATTGGGGCAGTGAAAAAGAATGGCTGGGTGATAAACGCTATGAAGGCGACCGCCAGCTGGAGAATCCGCTGGGAGCGGTACAGATGGGGTTGATATATGTAAACCCGGAAGGCCCTGATGGCAATCCCGACCCGCTGGCTGCCGCGCGGGATATCCGCGAAACATTTGGCCGTATGGCAATGAACGACGAAGAAACCGTAGCGCTGATTGCCGGTGGCCATACATTTGGCAAAACACATGGCGCTGCCGAAGCCGGCAAATATGTTGGAAGGGAACCGGCAGGCGCCAGCATAGAGGAGCAGGGGCTTGGCTGGGCAAATACTTTCGGTACCGGTAATGCAGGCAGTACCATTACCAGCGGTTTGGAAGGCGCCTGGACAACCACGCCTGCAAAATGGAGCAATAATTTCTTCGATAATCTGTTCGGATTTGAGTGGGAGCTAACTAAAAGCCCCGCTGGTGCTTACCAGTGGAAACCGAAGGATGGTGCAGGTGCAGGCACCGTGCCCGATGCGCACGACCCGGCAAAGCGCCATGCGCCAACCATGCTTACCACCGACCTTGCATTGCGGGTTGATCCTGCTTATTATCCGATATCAAAACGTTTTCACGAAAATCCCGATCAGTTTGCGGATGCATTTGCGCGCGCCTGGTTTAAACTGACGCACCGTGATATGGGCCCGCGTGCCCGTTACCTTGGTCCGGAAGTTCCGGCTGAAGTACTGATCTGGCAGGATCCGATCCCGCCGGCACCACAACCATTGCTCAGCGAGCAGGCTATCAATGAGCTGAAAGGGAAATTACTGGCTTCCGGCCTCACTGTTTCCCAACTGGTGTCAACGGCGTGGGCATCGGCATCCACTTTCCGTGGCTCTGACAAGCGTGGTGGTGCAAATGGTGCACGTATCCGTCTTGCGCCACAAAAATATTGGGATGTGAATGATCCGGTTCAATTAGCAAAAGTGCTCGAAAAGCTTGAGGCTATACAGCGGGAATTTAACGGCGGCAATGCGGTTTCGCTGGCTGACCTGATTGTATTGGGTGGTTGCGTTGGTATTGAACAGGCTGCAAAAAATGCAGGCTTAACTATTACAGTGCCTTTCACACCGGGCAGAGGCGATGCATCGCAGGAGCAAACCGATGTGGAAGCATTTGAGGCGCTTGAACCGGCTGCCGATGGCTTCCGCAATTATGCGCAGCCGCAGTATGCAGCAAGGGCCGAGGCGTTATTGATTGACAAGGCACAACTACTTACGCTTACCGCACCGGAAATGACCGTGTTGATTGGCGGTATGCGGGTGATGAATACTAATTTTGATCATTCGCAGCATGGTGTGTTCACGCATAATCTTGAAGCGCTTACCAACGATTTCTTTATTAACCTGTTGGACATAAGTACCAAATGGAGCGCAACTTCTGATGCGAAGGATTACTTTGAAGGCCGCGACCGTGTATCTGGTGCGCTACGGTGGACCGCTACCCGTGTTGACCTGATATTTGGTTCAAATTCAGAACTCCGCGCACTGGCAGAGGTGTATGCATGCGAAGATTCCAAGGAAAAATTTGTGAAAGACTTTGTATCAGCATGGGTTAAAGTGATGAATCTTGATCGTTTCGATCTGGCCTGATATTGAATAATTTAATTGATAAAAGGTGGGCCGTTATGCGGCTCGCCTTTTTTTATGGCCACGCGATTTTTGCTGATTTTCTTATAACTTAATACCGGTAAGAGAGATATATACTTGAAATAAATAACGATTATTGTATAAATCGGCAATGAATAAACAAATCTGAAATCGTTGCTGGTTAAATTATAAAACGTTTATTCAGATAAAGAGGAGCGCGGATTGTGGCTGAAAAAATATATTTTCATTTAGATACATATAAATAATAATACTTTATAAATTTAGAGCGCCGATTATAAATTTCTTAAAAGTGAATAACCAATATCTTGACAGCAAGAGCATTGATCTATTGATTTCAGGTGACGAATCTGCATTCACGCTGGTATATGAGTTATACAGTGAGAAGGTATACCGGTTGGCATTTAAGTTTTTAAAAGACAGGGAGCAGAGCGAAGAAATAGTACAGGAAACATTTATTAACCTGTGGACGAGTCGTGAAAAACTCAATTCATCCGGAAATATCTGGTTGTACCTTTTTGTTATCGCAAAGCGCTTATCATTAAACGCATTGAGGCAAAGCGCCAGGGCTGTTCATCTCACGGATGAAGTATTGCATGATCTGATGCAAGCCCATAACGGCACCGAAGAAGAGGTGCTTGCGCATGACCTGGAGCAATACACTGAGCGGATCATTCAGAAACTGCCACGCCAGCAGCAGCTTGTTTTTAAATTAAGCAGGGTTGATGGCTTATCGCACAAAGAAATAGCCGAGCAACTGCATATTTCGCAAAATACCGTAAAAAACCACATGGTTGAGGCGTTAAAGACCCTTAAGCTCAACCTCAAATATTCAGATCTTATCTTTTTTGTGATCCTGAGCTTCTGGTTATAAAATTTTTTTTCGTTCCGGCTAGTCCTATCCTCTGTCCGGCGTGTTCTGTCATTATAATCCCTATCCGGGGGACTCAACCAATTATACCATGAACACAGATAAGCTGCATGATTTGCTGCGTCAATATTTTGATGATACCATAAGTCCGTCTGATTACAGGGAGCTTTTAGAATACCTGAAAACGGCCGATCTGGATATTGTTGAACAGGTTATTGACGAAGAAATGCTCGGCCTGGAATCAGGGGGCACATTCAACAAAAAACAATCTGAAAACGTGTTGGACCGCATTAAAAGCGATCCGCGGTTTACAAAAGCAGCAACCGAACAACATGGCGGATATCAACCCAAAATTATTCAATTTTATCAGCGCACATGGTTCAAGGTAGCTGCGGCTCTGCTGGTGTTCTGTACAGCGGGACTGTTTATAACCAGGCACCGGAAAGTAGAGGATAATACGAATAAAACAGCCGTTAATCATGTAAAAGCAACCCCGGTTGTTCCGGGCAGTCAGAAAGCCACGTTAACCATGTCAAATGGCAACGTGATTATACTTGCCAATGCAGCAAATGGCGTGTTGGCGAATACAGGCGCCGGCAAAATTGTAAAGCAGCGGCAGGGGCAGATAGTTTATGATGCCAAGGGGAATAATACAGCAGGTAATGAGATTGGTTATAACACGCTAACCACTCCACGCGGCGGTGAGTATCAGGTAATATTGCCCGACGGCAGCAAGGTTTGGCTGAATGCCGCTTCGTCCATTACTTACCCTGTTCAGTTTACAGGTAACGAGCGCCGCGTAAAGCTCACCGGCGAAGCCTACTTTGAGGTGGCCAAGAATAAAGAAAAGCCTTTTTATGTAACAATGGGCGATGCCGAAGTGCGGGTTTTAGGTACGCACTTTAATATATCCGCATACAGCGATGACGAGGCCATTACCACCACATTGCTGGAAGGCTCGGTACAGGTTACAAAAAATCATTCTGTTTCATTATTAAAGCCGGGGGAGCAGGCGGTTATCAATCACAGGTCTGATGATATTGCAGTATCAGAAGCCAATATTGACGACGCGATGGCCTGGAAGAATGGATACTTTATTTTCAACGACGATAATATCACGGGTATCATGAAAAAGGTATCCCGCTGGTATGACGTTGATGTTTACTACGCTGCCGATCTGAACGACCAGAAATTCGGCGGTAGTTATCACCGGTCAAAAAATATCAGCGAGCTATTGCAGTATCTCGAAATGATCGGGAAGATACACTTCAAAGTACAGGAAAGGAGGATCACTGTTATGAAGTAAGTAATACTATCTCATTTTAAAGTATTACCTGCAAAAAAAGAAACCAGGAACGTTGCAGCGTGCCTGGTTCTGATGCGGAGTAATCAAAAGTTGTAGTCTCACACAATCAATCAATTAACCCAACAATCAAATGTACAAAACTTTTACTGATTTTAAGGGTAGCAGGCATTACCGCTACCTTTATAAACCCCTGCTTGTTATGAAGCTTACTTTTATATTGCTGGTAGCCACCTTTCTGCAAGTTTCGGCGGCGACGTATGCGCAAAAAGTTACCTTAAATGTTAAAAAAGTAAGCATCGTTAAGGTTTTTAAGCAAATACAGGCACAAACCAATTACGATTTTTTATACAACGAGGAAGACCTTAAAAAGGCCAAGCCGGTATCGTTAAATGCGCAAAACGCACCGCTTGCAGAAGTGCTGAATGAATGCTTTGCCGATCAGCAGCTTTCGTATACCATTCAAAACACAACAATCCTTATCACAAAAAAGCCGGTTCAGTCTGCCGTTAAAATAACCGTTAAGGGCAGGGTTACTGACACTACCGGAATGTCTTTGCCTGGTGTAACCGTGAGGGTGCGTGGTACCAGCATAGCAACAATTACTGACGCTATGGGCGCCTATTCCATTACGGTTGATGACAATGCAACGCTTGAATTCAGCTATGTGGGGTACGAGGCAAAGGCAATTCCGGTGGCCGGAAATTCTACCATTAACGTTCGCCTTGCCGAAGTCAATACCCACCTTAACGAAGTGGTGGTGGTAGGCTACGGTACCCAAAAAAGATCTGACATTAACGGTGCGGTAAGTACCATCAGTGCACGGGATGTTAACGAAAAGCCGGTGCTCAACACGTTTCAGGCGTTACAGGGCGAATCGCCGAACCTGATCATTCAGCAATCAACGCTTGATCCGGGCGCTACACCATTAGTAAACATCAGGGGTGTTGCCACAACCCAGGATAATACACCGCTGCTGGTTATAGACGGTATAGTAATGAATGGTATTGGCAGCATAAATACACTTAATCCAAATGACATTGCCAGCGTAAGCGTGTTAAAGGATGCCGGTTCGGCGGCCATTTATGGTTCACGATCTGCCAATGGCGTAATATTGGTCACTACCAAAAGCGGTAAAATGAACCAGAAGCCTACTATATCTTACAGTGGCAACTACGGCACACAGGTGCCTGATATACTGGTGCATAAAGTAAACGCGGCCGATAATGCCTATTATAAGAATGAGGCATTAGTAAACTCCGGTCTGCCGCCTGCATATACTCCTGACCAGATAGCCGCAATTGCCGCGCAGGGCCGTGGTACCTGGGATATAAACCACCTGCTGCACGATGCACCATTACTATCACAAAATATTAATGTTACCGGCGGCGGCGAAAGCTCATCCTATTTTATAGGTGCCGGTTATCAGAACCAAATGAGCAATATAATAGGCAATGGTGGTTCGGGTAGCGATTTTGGTTATCAGAAGTATAATCTGCGCCTCAATCAAACCACCAACATTGGTAAATTTAAGTTTAACGCCATATTAAACTACACCAAAAGCCGTAATAAAACCAATGCATCAGGCGATAACAACATTTTTGCCGATGCAAACCGCGTGCCCTCAAACTATAACTGGCAGGATGCACAGGGTAATTACCTCACCAATCCGGTATCATCACAGTTTAACCAATTAGGCATATTGAAAAATGGCGGCTTCAACCAGTTTGACGGCGATGAAATATTTGGTAACCTGAATGGCACTTTAACTATTATTAAAGGTCTTACCTTAACTGGCGTTTTCGGCGGCACGCTGGATAATAATGGTAATTCATACCGCGATATTGAGCAGCATTACCTTCCGCAGGGTGTATCAGGTGATGATCGTTCTGTTAACGATAACAATACAAAATCGTCCACATTCAATACACAGGTATACCTGGATTATACCAAAGCATTTAACAAGCATCATTTCCATTCTACATTAGGTGTTTCAAGCGAAGTTTCAAGTTACAGGGGCTTTAGTTTGAACGAACAATACACCGATCCGCTGTTAGGAACCCCTACAACAGGTACCATCATCAGCACATCGTCAAGTACCGATATTGGTGTAACAACATCAAGTATACAGTCGGCATTCGGTCGTTTTAATTACGATTATAACAACCGGTATTTCCTTGATTTCATTTTCCGTGTTGATGCTTCATCAAAATTTGCTGAAGGCCACAGGACAGGCTTTTTCCCGTCGGTAAATGCTGGCTGGCTGGTTTCGGATGAGTCATTTATGCAGCCAGTAAAATCTGTTATCAGCAATTTAAAGTTAAAAGCTTCGTATGGCGTATTGGGTAATCAGAATGTGCCTGATTTTCAATACGAGACTACCTATTTTAATTATGCGGTGGCTTATGGATTTAATAACAGTTTATATGGCGGCGCCGGCACCTTTCAGTCAAACCCCTTGCTGACATGGGAGCGCTCAGCAAACTTTAACATCGGTATCGACTTTGGTTTATTTAATGACAGGCTTTATGGCTCGTTTAACTATTTTAATAAAACCAACAGCCATATATTACAGACGCCGGATGACATACCTGCAGTATTTGGTGCAGTACCTGCAGATGCAAATGTTGCCCGTGTAACCGATCGCGGCTGGGAGGCTGAAGTAACTTATAATATGCATACCGGTAAGGTATCGCACAGTTTTAGCGCGAATATCGCCGACGACCAAAATAAACTATTAGAGTTAACAGGTAACACCAACCAGATCATATACAACGAAGATGTATTCCAGTTGATACGTAAGGTGGGATTGCCAATAACAGAATACTATGGTTATAAGACCAATGGTTACTTCCAAAACCAATCAGACGTGAACAACTATCCAAAACCGGCTGGCGCTGTTGTTGGCCTTGGCGACGTTAAATTCATGGATTTAAACCACGACGGCAAGATTGATGATGCCGATAAGACCGAACTCGGTAACCCATTCCCGCGTTATACTTTTGGTTTTACCTATCGCCTTGCTTACGCCGGGTTTGACTTTACCATGTTTATACAGGGTGTAGGTAAGCGTGATGAATTTATACGCGGCGAGTTGGTTGAACCGTTCCAGGGTAATTACGGCGCGACGTTATACGACCAGCAGACCGATTTCTGGACACCAACCAATACTGATGCCCGTTTTCCTCGATTGGCTATTTCCGGTTCGGCTTCGCAAACCAATAACTGGGGCCACGGTTCAGACCTGTTTAAATTCAATGCCGCTTATGCAAGGCTTAAAAATATTACACTGGGCTATACCTTACCTTCAAAATGGGTAGAGAAAGCCGGCATAAAAAAGCTGAGGCTGTATGTTACAGGACAGAACATCTACACTTTAACCAAATTGAAATTTGTTGATCCGGAGCTTACAGA
>JBQCIS010000398.1:0-23791 GCA_051953515.1 Mucilaginibacter sp. | reverse complement strand
CAAAAGATAGCATTTCTCCTTTCTTTTTTGCATCTAACTATCTGCAAGATAAACGCAAGCGGTTGATTGACATAAGGGGTTCGATGTCCCGTCCCGTCAAAACATAGATTTTTAGGGTAAATCGAAACAATCATTTTACGTTTTTCTGCTATGCTTACGCTTTGATAATGTAGCTTAATTTGAACAACCAATTCGATTGATATTTGTAAATAATTGGTTTTTAATAACAAAGATGGTCACTTTCAGATTGGCCAACAGTGGTCAACATACAGTAGTTTATTCACTACATAGGTCGATGGCGAAAAATCATTGATTTAGCAAATCATAGCTGTCGACTTAAATTTACAAATCTATTGTTACATAAATACAGTTATTTAGATTTATGTACTCTCTGTTCACTTAATATTCAGCTGAAATCGATCAGGAATCAAAATCTTTCAGTAGCTTAATTTCATTGCGATATAATAAGATTTTACGGTTATTTTCCAATATCTTAAGCAGGCGCGAGATGACGACCCTGGATGTTGCCAGATCATCGGCGATCTGGTAATGGGAGGCTTTAATCACATTGGAACCTGATAGTCTTTTTTTTTCCTTCAAATAGGCGATCAGCCGGTCGTCCAGTTTATGGAAGGCAATGCTCTCTATGGATTTCAACATCTCAGAAAAGCGGTCGTTGAAACTACGCATGATATAGTTTTTCCAGCTCGGATATTTACATAACCATTCATCCAGTTTGTCATGAGGGATGGCGATGATCTGAAGATCACCTTCGGCAATGGCTTTTACTTCACTTTTCTTCTCTTCCAGGCAACAACTGTAAGCCATTGAACAGCTCTCGCTGCTGGATAAATAATACAATAAAAGCTCATTGCCATTGTCGTCTTTTTTCAGCACTTTCAAAGTTCCTTTAACTACCAATGGCATCATTCGGATATATTTGCCATAATCCATAATGATATCTCCGTCTTTATAGGATCGTAATTCGCCAAATTCCCCCATCTCTTTTATCAGGGCCGGTTCAAATTGAAAAGCTAAATTAACTGATTCATCCATGCAGCTAAGTTAACAGTACTGCGCCACATTTTTCCAGTTGCCGCCGTTTACAACATTCGTAAATCCGTTTTGCTCCAGAATGGCTTTTGCTTGTCCGCTTCTCCCGCCGCTTTGGCAAAAAACAATGATGTTTTTCCGGTTCTTAAATTTTGATAACTGGGAACTCACTTTATCGAGGGGAATGTTGACGGAACCATTAACGTGGCCCGCGGCAAACTCGCCCGGTGTCCGGACGTCTACTAATAGGGCGCCCTCTTTGATGATGCCGGCCAGATCGACCGATGGTCCTGAGCGAAATAGCTGTTGGAATATGTTCATCTGAATGTTTTTATAATTTTTTTAATTTCTATTAATGTTTTAAACAACTTCTTCGTAGCAGATGTCTTTTGAATCCTTTTTGCTGTTTTTAACGGGTGTGTAACAGGCTCCGGATCCACAGCAGCCAATATTAAAAACACCCATCGCCGTAAAAACAGCGCCAATTATACCGCTGCCTGGATCTGCCCTGGATATCGCCATAATAAGGATGACTATCCCGATCATAACGCGAAGAATACGAGGTAAGTTCCAATTGCGAAGAATACGATCTTTCATGTTTCTGTTATTACTGACGCGTTATTTAAACGTACGTGCTTGATGAAACAAAGATAAGGTCAATAATTTGCCAGGTTGGTAACAAAGGTTACATACGAAAAACAACTATAGGCTGCTTTTCAGATTGTTATCTTTCCCGTTGCTGAGGGTTTACCCATACAGGAGTACAATCAGCTATTAAACAATTTTATAAGATATGGTTGGCTTTCTTGTTTATATTCGATAGGCGATATTTTGTTAGCGGCAGTTATTTCTACGGTTTTTAGTAAGTGTTACGGTGCCGTGTCTGCTAATTTTGGAATAAGAGCAGTGCGCGCGCTTTATGGATTGGAAAAAATGAGAAATACAATAATTGATAGAGGGGTAATAAGCATAATGTGCCGGTGCGAAAAAGAAGAAACCCGCCAATGTATTAATTGTTAATTTTGGAGAACTAAAAAATTAAAAATGTCTATATCTACCGAAAGCGAGCAGGCCGGTATGGAGCAAGCCAGCGATGCTGTATCCATTACGCTTAAAAAAATGCGCGAATATGCCAAGCCAGGTATCTCCACAAAGGAACTTGACGAATATGGCGGACAGTTGCTGGCACAGTTTGGCGCACGTTCTGCACCTAAATTAACGTATAATTTCCCCGGCTATACTTGCATAAGTGTAAATGAAGTGGTTGCGCATGGCATACCATCTGCCGATATAATACTTCAGGAGGGTGACCTGGTAAATATCGACGTATCGGCAGAGCTGAACGGTTTCTGGGCTGATAATGGTGGCTCTTTTGTGTTAGGGGAGGATATACATGGGCATGGCAAACTGGTGGAAGCATCAAAAGAGATATTAAAAAAAGCCATCAGCAATATTAAGGGCGGTGTGAAAATATCGGAGATTGGCAGGTTGATTGAGACGGAAGCCAAAAAAGCCGGATACACCGTAATAAAAAACCTGACCGGGCATGGCGTTGGTCGCAGCTTGCATGAGGAACCCCACGAGATCGCTAATTACTGCGACCGGTATAATACAGCACGTTTTAAAAAGAATTCGGTTGTAGCAATAGAGACATTCATCTCAACGCGATCAACAATTGCCGAAACCCAGGCCGACGGCTGGACACTGATTGGTAATAAGGTCGGCTTTGTAGCGCAGCATGAGCATACCATTATGGTAACCGGCGAAGAACCGGTGATATTTACCTCAAAAAACGGCATCTGGGATTAATTCTTTACAGGATTAGTCCAACTCGACGGACAATCGATATCCCCGCTGTTAACTGATCCACACTATAAGGGTAAGCATAAAATCATTTTCTATTTAACTACTGTAGGCGAGGTGGTAAGAGACGGCGATTGGAAACTAAGACGAACCAAAACAGCCAACGGCGACACCCTGCTTGAACTATTTAACCTGGGCTGGGATCCGGCCGAAAGGGTAAACCAGGCTAATGACCACAAAGAACAGGTTGACCGCCTGCTGCCAATTTTAAACAACTTTGTAAAAGAAACCAGCAAGCCATATAATTGATGCGTTGGCGATAGTAAAAGGAGTAGTTTACATCTGTGGATTTATTTAGGCACTCCCATTTTTGGCATTAAGCGGATAAGTAAGCCTGGCCAAAAACGGTTAACAAACAACGCCAGTCGCTCCTGGCCTGTAGCTTTGCCGATATACGGTTCATAAGCTCCTTTTTTAATCGCTTTTATGATTTGTTCTGCAGCTTTTTCTGCAGGAAAGCCGCTATTTATCTGTTCAGGTTCGCTCTGCATCCAGCCGCCGTCACCGGTTATTACAGCAATTGGCGTGTGGATATAACCGGGAGTAAGGACAGTTACGTTAATGCCGCTATTACTCACTTCGGCCCTCAAACAATCGAAATAGCCATGCAGCGCATGTTTTGCCGCTGCATAAGCTGCGCGCATTGGTGTGCCTATTTTACCCATAACACTGCTGGTAACTACAAAATGCCCTGAACCCCGGGCAAGAAAATGCGGTAAAAGCGCTTTTGTAAGTATGATATAACTGAAATAATTTAATTCCATCACATTACGGTGCACAGTGATATCGGTTTCACTAACGGGCGCACGTTGGGAGATGCCGCCGTTATGTACCATTATGTTTATCTCTCCAAATAAAGCGATGGCCAATTGTGCTTTTTCTTCAAGACTGGAGCTGTCCATCAGGTTAAGCGGGAGTACCCGCACCTGGTCGGGATGCAGGCAGTTATTTTTAACACGTTCCAATTCAGTAGTCCGGCGGCTGGATAAAATGAGTTTTGCACCTTCGGCAGACAGTGCATACGCCAGTGCTTCACCAATACCCGACGATGCCCCGGTTATCCAGACAACCTGGTTTTTAAATACTGTTTTCATTGAAATGGCTTTGATTGGATTTAAAGATAACTTATTAGTATCAATTTATACCTGATATCGGGTTTATCATTTGTGCCCGCCAATTATTTTAAGAAAAATTTGCGTAGTTAAATAGCTACATATATATTGTAGTCAAATAGCTACATATATGAATCTGAGACGAGATGTATTCCAGGCCATAGCCGACCCAACACGCAGAGCGATACTGTTATTATTGGCTGCATCACAATCCATGACCGCAGGCGCGATAGCTTCGAATTTTGACACCGCACGACCAACGGTTTCCAAACATTTGCAAATACTTACCGAGTGCGAATTGCTCAAGCAGGAGCAGAACGGCAGGGAAGTTTATTACCACATAAATGCCAACAAAATGAAAGAAGTAGCAGAATTTATTGAGCCATTCCGCAAAATGTGGGACGACCGGTTTAACAAACTGGAAGAGATTATGCAGCAATACAAAACCAAAAAATAATAACCATGGAACTGAAAACCAAGATCAATGCCGAAGACGGCAAACAGGAAATAACCATTACCCGCGAGTTTAACCTGCCATTAGCCCTGCTTTTTAAGGCTTACGAAGAACCCGAACTCGTTGCGCAATGGATGGGCACAAAAGTGCTGAAACTGGAAAGTAAAAAACATGGCAGCTACCAGTATGAAACAAGCGATCCACAGGGAAATGTGATGTTTAAGGCGGCCGGAACTATTCACGAGTTTACCCCGAATAAGAAGATCGTCCGTACGTTTGAAATGGAAAATGTGCCGTTTGGCGTTCAGTTGGAGATATATGAGTTTGAAAGCCTTACTGACGATACCAGCAAATTACGTATGCACGTAATCTATGAATCGGTTGACCAACGCGATCAGTTGTTGAAATTGCCTTTCGCCCAGGGATTGAATTATGCACATAATCGCCTGGAAGAAACCATGAATAAACTAAAATAAGTTAGAAATGGAAAAGAGAAAACAGATCTGGTACTGGATAATTACAGTAATATTATCCTTTTGCATTTTTACTGGCGGCCTGTTTCAGGCTTTACAGGTAAAGGGTGTTGTACAGGGTTTTAAACCATTGGGGTACCCAACTTACTTTATATCTATCATTGGTATCTGGAAAATGCTGGGCATCATTGCTATACTGGCGCCTAAATTTAAATTGCTTAAGGAATGGGCTTATGCGGGCATATTTTTTACTATGACGGGCGCCGTAATATCGCATATTGCGAGTAGTAATATTTCGGTACAAATAATCGCCCCGGTTGTACTGGCAGTTTTTACCGTGTTATCATGGTATTTGAGGCCTGCAGACAGAAAAATCAGTTGGGCTAATCAATAAGCATTCATAACTTTACTTTCGTCGTATCAAAAACGGATAACATGAATCCTAAAGCTGATTTCTTTTTTAACAAGGCTGAAAAATGGCAAAAAGAGCTGGAGCGGTTAAGAACTATCCCGCTTGATTGCGGACTGGATGAGGAAGTGAAGTGGGGGTGCCCCTGCTACACCTATAACGGTGCCAACATTGTACTGATACATGCCTTTAAGGATTATTGCGCCTATTTATTTTTTAAAGGTGCGCTGTTAAAAGATACGCACAGCATCCTCATACAACAAACAGAAAATGTACAATCACCGCGACAGGTGAGGTTTACCGGCGAAGGGGAGATCATCGACCTGGAGTCAACGCTTAAAGCCTACATTTTTGAAGCCATAGAGGTAGAGAAAGCCGGGCTGAAGGTAGAGCTGAAAAAGACAAGGGAGTTTCCTGTCGCTGATGAATTCCAGAGCAAATTAAACGCAATCCCAGCTCTCAAAACAGCTTTTGAGGCTTTAACGCCGGGCCGGCAAAGGGGATACCTGCTGCATTTCGCTCAACCTAAACAATCAAAAACGCGCGAGGCAAGGGTGGAGAAATATATACCCCAAATATTGGCCGGTAAGGGACTGGATGATTAGCGCATGAACCCAAAAGTTGATGAATTTTTGGACAAGGCCGGAAAATGGCAGGAAGAACTGAAACGTCTGCGGTCGGTCATCCTTAATTGCGGGTTAACCGAGGAACTGAAATGGAATGTGCCGATCTATACCTTTAACGGGAAGAATATGGTGGGAATAAATGGCCTGAAGGAATATTGCGCGCTGGCCTTTTTTAAAGGAGCGCTATTGAATGATGCGGAAAAGATACTGGTAACTCCGGGCGAACACACACAGGCTGCCAGGTGGATTAAATTTACCGGTGTTGCCCAAATAGCTGAGTTAGCGCCGGTATTAAAAGCTTACATTTATGAAGCCATTGAAGTGGAAAAGGCAGGACTGAAAATAGCATCCAAAAAGCCAGTGGAATATACCTGCCCCGAAGAACTCCAGCATAAATTAGATGAAAACCCGGCGCTGAAGGCAGCTTTCGAAAATTTAACACCCGGACGGCAAAAAGGCTACCTGCTCTATTTCGCTCAGCCAAAACAATCCAAAACCCGCGAGGCAAGGATTGAAAAATACATACCACATATTCTTGCCGGTAAAGGGTTGAACGATTAGCTCATCAAAAATAGTAGGTTTGTATAATGACCATCTCTTACACCTTCATTATCGAATTATTGGGCACGGCCGCGTTTGCCATTTCGGGCGCTTTTTCGGCTATGGAAAAGAAGCTGGATGTATTTGGCGTAATGGTGCTGGCTTTTGTTACGGCAATAGGTGGCGGAACCATAAGGGATATACTTATTGGCAATGTACCGGTTATGTGGCTGCGGGGATTAACTACGCCATTAACCATCCTCGCTGCGGTTTGTGCAGCTATGTTGTTTCGTGGAGCATTTAAAAATTTGCCCAAAACGTTGCTCTTGTTTGATTCGCTGGGTCTTGGGTTATTTACTGTAACGGGTATACAAACAGGATTGGCAGCAGGCATTCACCCGGCTATGTGTGTAGCGCTTGGCACCATAACAGGCTGTTTCGGCGGTGTGATACGCGACCTTTTGCTGCGCGAAATACCGGTGCTTTTCCGAAAAGAGTTTTATGCGACTGCCTGCATAGCTGGCGGGGCATTATACCTGTTGTTACTCGGTTGGGTAGCTGTGCCTGTAGCGCAAACTGGCGCTATTATATGCATTTGTGTTTTGCGGATACTTGCCGTACGTTATAACTGGCGGTTACCGTCGGTGTAGAGCGCATGTTAGTCACTTTTGTGCAAACTCGCCGAAATGCCACAGGATGCCGGATGGGTCATGCAAAAAACATTCACGGCCCCATGCTTCCGTTCTTATAGGAGTGAGCCTGACGTTTTCGTATACATTTTCAAGACCCAGTGCAACCAACTCCTCCCAAAAACGACTTACATCGTCTACCTCAAGAAAAATCATGGTGTTATCAACCCAGTCCTTCACATACGCGTTCTGCAAATAAAACCCGAATGCCCCTGTTTTAAAGAGCGACATTTGCGGCGATAAAATAACCTCTTCAAAGCCAAGATCGCGGTAAAAGCTCCTTGAGGTGGCGAAATCCTTTGCACCTATAAACGGGCGTATCGACCGTGCGTTATGTTCCATGTTTTTTATAGCAATATACGATTAATGCCGCTACCCGCGATCTTAAAAAAACGATGTCATCTCGACCGAACTGCGCAGGGCAGGCGAATCCGGGTGAGAGAGAAATCCTTTGCGCCATGTAAATAACGAACATGTATGGCGCATAGATCTCTCACCTGCCCTGAGCCGCAATTCTCTTTGCTCATGCAGGTTCGAGATGAGATGGTTTTTTATTTGTCGTGTTTTTTGCCGCTCTAAAGAACTCGTTTATATTTAGTGTCTAAAAAACACTTAAATAAAACTCCGAAAGCATAGAATGTCTATTCTATTATAAATTCTTATTTATTAAGTGCTGAATTTCCGTAAAATAGTCAGCTGGTTTAATTTTTAAATGTTGTATATACAATAAATAAAAAAATTATAACTTAGCATTCAGCCTGAATACTTTAGATCAGGCTGATAAACCAATTAGTCTATTAATAGTAACCTGAAATGAAAGTATTACCGATCTTTTTGATCCTGTCTGCCTCCGTTGCCACCGCGCAGGTAAAGGATTACCCGATACAGCCGTTAAGCTTTACCAATGTAAAGCTTAACGATCAGTTCTGGTCGCCGCGTATCGAGATCAACCGTACGGTGACTATTCCTGCATCCTTTGCCCGCTGCGAGAATACCGGGCGCGTGAAGAATTTCGAAATGGCAGCAACGCATACGGGCAAGTTTTGCACCGCGTATCCTTTCGACGACACAGATATTTATAAAACCATAGAAGGCGCGTCATACTCCCTCGCGGTACATCCCGACCCAAAGCTGGCTGCTTATGTAGATTCGCTTATTACCATTGTAGGCAAAGCACAGGAGCCTGATGGTTACCTTTATACCGCCCGAACTATTGACCCGCTGCACCCACACGAGTGGTCAGGACCTGAAAGGTGGGTTAAGGAGAGCGAGCTGAGTCACGAGTTGTATAACTCGGGCCACTTATTCGAAGCGGCAAGCGCGCATTACATGGCTACCGGCAAAAGAAATTTTCTCAATATTGCCCTGAAAAATGCCGATCTGCTGGTGGCTACTTTCGGTCCGGGTAAGCGGCATGTGGCCCCGGGGCACGAAATTGTGGAGATGGGCCTGGCGCGATTATACCGCATCACCGGGAAAACGGATTACCTGAAGCTTGCCAAATTCTTCATAGACGAACGCGGTAGAAAACAGCATGATAAATCAAGCCCTGATGAATGGAAAAACGGTATGTACTGGCAGGATGATAAGCCGGTAGTGGATCAGGAAGAAGCTGAAGGTCACGCTGTTCGTGCAATGTATCTGTATTCGGGTATTGCCGATGTTGCGGCGCTTACCGGCGATAAGGAATACATTGCCACTATCGACAGGATATGGAACAACATGGTGAGCAAAAAGATATACGTGCAAGGCAGTATCGGCGCGGTGCCGGATGGTGAACGCTTTGGCGGTGATTACGAATTGCCAAACACCACCGCTTACAATGAAACCTGCGCAGCCATTGGCGATGTTTTCTGGAACGAACGCATGTTTCTGCTGCACGGCGATTCAAAGTATATCGATCTGCTGGAAAAGATCCTGTACAACGGCCTGATATCCGGTGTCGGTTTGGATGGTAAATCATTCTTCTATACCAATGCTATGCAGGTTACTGATGGCGTTACGCCGCCTTCGTTAGAGGCTGCCCGCTCAGGTTGGTTTGTGTGCTCATGCTGCCCCACAAATATGGTGCGTTTTCTGCCATCATTACCGGGTTATGTTTATGCGCAAAAAGCTAACAATGTTTATGTAAACCTGTTTATTGCAGGCACAGCAAGCCTGAAATATGATAATACGGCTATCAACATCACCCAAAGCAACAATTATCCGTGGAATGGCTTACTATCTATTAAAGTTGAGCCGCAAACGCCAAAGCAGTTTAATATGCTGGTACGTATACCGGGATGGAGCCGTGCTCAGGCTATTCCGTCAAACCTGTATTCGTTCCGCTCAAAGCAGGTACAACCCGTTGTAATAAAAGTGAACGGTGTTGCTGTAAAATACCAGTTAAAGAATGGCTATGCTGAACTGAACCGCGTTTGGAAACAAGGCGACGAGATACAGGTTAACCTGCCAATGCCAGTGAAAGAAGTAATTGCTAACGCTAAATTGAAAGTTGACAGTAACCATGTAGCACTGGAGCGTGGTCCGATCATGTACTGCGGCGAATGGAAGGATAATGACGGAAAAGTAAGCAATATTGTAGTGCCCGATAATACCCACTTTAAAGCTGTATATGAGCCGGGAATGCTGAACGGAATAACTGTGCTTAAGGCAGAGGTAATGCGTAAGGACAGCCTGCATGATGCGCTGAAGAAGACAAGCTTTACCGCTATACCATATTACTCATGGGCCAATCGCGGCAAGGGCGAAATGACGGTATGGTTCCCGCGTACGCTCGCTGCGAAATAAATAGAAGATATTAGTTTAGTTGTTTCTCATATCACGGTCAGGGGGGGCTCGCCTGACCGTTTTTCTTATTCGATCGGCTTTGTCGTTAGTCATAAAAACCTAATAGTAAATTTACATGTAGTTGATGTGCGTGGCCTATTTTAACCGTTTCGGTACTTTCTAATTAATAATTTACCGGGATAAATTAAAACATGAGCTTTATTCTTCGCCCGGTAGATACCGTAGATTCGATCAGCCCTGCCAATTTCAAGAGAAATTACCTGGATAAAAGGCTGCCGCTGGTAATAAAAGGACTAACAAAAGACTGGCCTGCGCGTGAAAAGTGGACGCCTGAATATTTAAAAGAGGTGGTAGGCCAACAGGTGGTGCCACTTTATGATAACGCTAAAGCCGATCCCTCCAAGCCGATCAATTCTGCCGTTGCCGAAATGCCTTTTAATGAGTATATCGACCTCATCCGTTCACAACCTACTGAACTGCGTATCTTTTTTTTCAACATATTTAAAAAAGCACCTCAATTGCTGGACGATATTGTGATGCCCAAAGATTTGATGGACGGTTTTCTGGAAAGTATGCCGGCTATGTTTTTCGGCGGTTCGGGTTCTGTTACCTTTCTGCATTATGATATCGATCTGCCGCATATTTTTCATACGCATTTCGGTGGGCGCAAGCACATTATCCTGTTTGAAAATAAATGGAAACGCCGCCTGTATCGTGTTCCGAATACAACCTACGCATTGGAAGATTACGACGTTGCCGCGCCGGATATAACACGTTTCCCCGCGTTAGATGGTGTTGAAGGTTATGAGCTGTTTCTTGAACATGGCGATACCCTGTTTATGCCTACAGGCTACTGGCACTGGATGAAATACCTCGACGGGTCTTTTTCTTTAAGTCTGCGTGCATGGGATGCCTCGCCCTGGCGTAAGGCCGCCGGTGTATATAATCTTGCTATGAAAGGCGGGATCGACAGTTTCCTGAAGATGGCGCTCAAAAACAGGTATGCTGTTTATCGGGAACGGCTGGCTGTTAAGCGTGCGGAAAAGGCATTAAAAAAAGTGTAGCATCTGTCGATTGACGGCAAACGCTACACTTTTATACCATCAGTGCCATATAGCAGGTTTATCACAAAACCTGTTTTTCGGCCAGGGAATGCGGTTTTCTTATGCGGTGACTCTGTTATCAGCTATTGAAAGCTTTGCCAGCACGTATGCGCCTATGGCCATCACAATATCACGCACAGCAACATCAAAATAACTTCCTCCTGAAATAAGCGTAAAGGCGATCAGCACCAGCCATGCGCTTACTATCCATGCGCCGATCTGCGGTTTTGCAAGCACAATAATCCCGGCCACTATTTCTATAATTCCCACTATCATCATAAAAGTATGATCGCTGAAAGGAAGTATAATTTTTAACCAGGGTGCCATGTATTGACTCCAGTTGGTAAGCAGGTTAGCAAATTTATCGGCGCCTGCTATTATCGGCACCAGGCCATAAGTAAATTTCAGTAAGGTTTGTAATTGTTTGATTGGTGTATTCATGATCTTTGCTGTTGTTTAGATATTAGAGATCAGCACATAAAAAAGGGTTACAAAATATATTTTCAACTACTTTGTAACCCTTTTCTGCCGCGATACTCTACAATTTAAAGTATTACTTACATAATGGATAATTTAAGCGATGAAGCTATTGTAAACCGGATATTACAGGGTGAAACGTATTTGTATGAAACCCTGATGCGTAAATACAACGAACGGCTTTATCGCATAAGCCTGTCTATAGTTGAGGACGATAAGGAAGTGGAGGATGTAATGCAGATAGCCTATATTAATGCTTACAGCCAGTTAGGCAGTTTCAGGCGGCAATGCAGTTTTAGCACCTGGCTCACCCGTATACTGATAAACGAAAGCTTACTGCACAAAAAAAGAAATCAAAGAACGGAGCAGTTGTATATGGAAACAACTTTTGCAGATGCGAACAACGAAACACCATTGAGCGGACTGATCAATAAAGAACTGAAGCTGGTGCTGGAGAGAGCGGTGGCATCATTGCCCGAAAAATACCGGACGGTGTTTGTGATGCGCGAGGTGCAGGGCATGAGCACCAATGAAACGATGGAGGCATTGAACCTGGGCGAATCAAACGTAAAGATCAGGCTTAACCGGGCTAAAGAAATGCTGCGCGCTGATCTGCAACAACTATGGAACCCGCGCGAGATATATGAATTTAACCTGTTGCGGTGCGACAGGATCGTAAATAATGTAATGGAGGTGGTAAAAACGGCCGATTTATAGGTGGCGTTCCGCCGGATATATTCAAGGCCTTTTTTTATTAAGATTGGCCTTAAACTTTGATGTCTGTATACTCTACGGAAATTAAGCCTGCTTTTGCCTGCCTGCTTTCTTTTTCAATATCCGCCCCCGCAGGTCAATTGATATATTGGAGTTCTCGTTTTCTTCTATATATAATTGGTAAGCGGCTATAATATCTTTCTGCGAAATAATACCGACGATTTTGTTATCGGCAATTGCCGGTAGTGCCTCCAGTTCGGGATGGGCAGATAGTATTTGCACAACTTTACGTAAATGGTCGTTTTCGTAAACAACTTCCTGTATGTCTTGAGTAATTTTATTAATCGTTGTGTCCGGTGTATTATTGTGGTCGTTAACATCGGAAATACTGGCTATACCAGAAAAATTTCCGTCTTCATCAGACACAATAAAATATCGTTGAGTGGTTTTGTTTTCTTTCAGCCATTCCCTCACGTCAGCAAGCGTTCTGTTGGCCTTGAAAACAACCAAATTGCCTTTTAATACCTGTTTTACATTTATAGTATTCAGGAAGTCAGCCTCATAAGAGTCTGGTGTTACAATGCCCCGACGGGCTATCTTTTCGGTCATGATGGTGTTTTCCATCAGGAAGAAAGATACCAGGTACGAAGCCGTGCAGCCACCTAAAAGTGGCAGCAGGGAATGGAATTGTCCGGTTGACTCCAGCGCGAAAACGATACTGGTGAGGTAAGCGCGCGAAGCACCGGCAAACATTGACGACATACCGATAAGCGCGGCCAGCGGAATGTTAATGCCGCAGTCAGGAAGAAAATGGAGGATAAGCGTACCTAATAATGCCCCCCCTGCGCCGCCGATAGTAAGCAACGGCGCCAGTGTACCACCTGAGGTACCGCTGCTAAGCGCTATGGCCCATGATATCAATTTAAAGAAACACAACCTGAAGACCATGGAAATGGCTACCGTACCTGAAAGTATGCTGATAATATTATCATAACCAACGCCCAGCGTATGCGGCGCAAAATAACCGATGATACCTGCCACCAGGCCGCCGATAGCCGGCCACCATACCCAATGAACGGGCAGTTTTGCGAAGGTATCTTCTGCCAAATAAACTATTTTGGTGGCAATAAGTGAAAAGAACCCGATAACAAGGCCCATGCTGCTATAAATGGCAAGAGCTACGTTAGACGGGATGGCAATATCGGGCATTGGGAAAACCGGTCCGGTACCAAACAACAGGTGGTGACCAGCTGCGCCGGTAATACAAGCCAATGCTACCGGAAGGATAGCGCGTGGCGAAAACTCGAATAACAATAACTCTATCGCCAGAAATACACCGGCTATCGGCGTGCCGAAAAGCGCTGCCATGCCTGCTGTAGCGCCTGCAGCCAAAACCACCTTACGTTCATTAGAAGTAATTTTAAATAACTGGCCGAGCGTTGAACCCAGTGCGCCGCCGGTTGCAATAATCGGGCCTTCGGCACCGAACGGGCCGCCTGTACCGATGGCTATTGCCGATGATACAGGTTTTAAAAAAGTGATGGAAGGTTTTATTTTACTCTGGTTAGTGAGGATTTGTTCCATCGCTTCGGGTATGCCGTGCCCCCTGATGGCTTTTGAGCCGTATAGCGCCATCAAGCCAACTACCAATCCCCCTATAGCAGGCACCAATATTACCCATAAGCCTAAATGATTATTAGCCGGCCCGTTACTTTCAAGTGAGAATTTTCCGTAGAACGAAAGATTGGTAACCACATCAATAAGCAGTATCAGGAATTTGGCTATAAAGCATATAGCTATAGCCACGCAAACCGACAAAAGCGAAATGCGCAGGATGCGTAATTTATGCTTGTCGATGTATTTATTGTACTGAACTTCCGGGAGTCCGGGCAGGAATTTTATTGACATTTGAATGAGGAATTAAAGGTTTAATTTACAAGTAAATTATTCGTATCTTTGCACCCGCGTTCACGGATACTCTTCATACGCTTTACTTCGTTCAAAATAGCCATGCGCAAAATAATTATTTATACACATTATATAAAACTGATTATAGCGTCCCTTATAGTAGGAGTGCTTGCCGCTTTTCTTGCCGATTCGCTAAAAAAAATTACCGGTTATTACGAAGACAGCCTGCTTCACCATGTGCATAACTACAAATGGGTATGCCTGGTTTTGCCGAGTGTTGGTATAACGCTTATTTATTTTCTTCGCAAATATTTATTCAGAGGTAAACAAAATAAAGGTATTAAAGAAATATATACCACCATTGAAAACCGTAAAAATGAATTGCCGTCCTACAAGGTTCCTTCTCACTATTTCAACGGCTTTCTAACTGTTATTTTCGGGGGGTCTACAGGTGTGGAAGTATCTACCGTAGTAGCTACGGCAGCCATCGGTGCTTCGGCACACAAAAAAATATCTGTCGCTAATATTTACAAAACAGAGTTGATATGCGCCGGTGTTACAGCAGGTATTGCAACGCTTTTTGGCAGCCCGATAGCAGGTTTTCTTTTCGCTATTGAAGTTATAGCCCGTAAGGTGAATAAAACCATCGTGTTAAGCTGCGTCAGTGCAGCGCTTGTATCATGGCTGTTTATGTCTATGATAGAAGGTGGGCCCCTCTTTAATTTTACCGTTACAGAATGGCACATGCATGCTGTACCTTATTTTGTAGCACTGAGCTTTATAGCCGCTCTTGTAGCGGTTTATTTTACCCGCATTGTAATTTATATAAAGCAACGTTTTGCTCACATTAGTAATAATTTCATCAGGGTGAATACTGGTGCGCTGCTGGTTGGGATAGCAATCCTTTGTTTCCCGCAATTATATGGCGACAGTTACCATGCTATTCCTGGTTTAATGATGCGGGTGCAGCAGCAATCCTTCTCTCTTGGTTTGGCGGGCATTCTGGTTGTGATCGTATTACTCAAGCCGCTGGTTGCTTCTCTCACGCTGGGTGCAGGTGGCGACGGAGGGGTATTTGCTCCAAGCATAGTGGCTGGCGCAGTACTGGGTATGGTAGTTGCTATGGTTGCCAACCATTATTTTGATGCACATCTTATAGTGCTGAATTTTGCGCTCGCGGGCGCCGCGGCAGTATTGAGTGCAGCAATCTATGCACCACTAACGGCTGTATTTCTTATCTGCGGCCTGGTGGTTGGTGGTTATACTCTTTTTTTACCGATACTGATTGGCTGTTATATTGCTAAATATGTTGCACAATATATTTGCGGTTATACAGTGTATAGCTACAGTTATAGCTATAAAGGTGTAGCCCTTGACAAGCCATTGTAATAAAGTAGGCTATCAGTATCTGCTATAATAATATTTGTTTTTTCCTCCCCAGAATATTTGAGCTGCGTTAGGCGACGCAAATCAGTCTGATTTTGTCGTGTATAACCCTGCATATTGTCTCGAATGTACCTTACAAAAGCATTTATGATAAGCTAATTTCGTATTTCAGCTTATTATTTATATGAAATCCGTATTCGACAAAGTTACCCGCGACGAATTAACAACCCGTATTAACAATCTGAATGAAAACAGCCCACGGCAATGGGGCAAAATGGGTGTGGGCCAGATGCTGGAACATTGTGTTCGTGCTGAAGAATCATACCTTGGCAAGGTGCATTACAAAAGGACCTTTTTGGGTTATCTGTTTGGCAAAATGGCGCTGAAAAATATGCTGAAGGATGATAGCCCGGTGCGGCGCAATATGCCAACAAAGCCTGAATTTATTGTAAGTGAAGCAAACAACGATATTGAAGGCGGCAAAGAGAAATGGATCACTCTTATAAACGCGTATGGGCAATATACAAAGCCAGTATTTGTACATTTCTTTTTCGGCCCGATGACAAAAGAACAGCTAGGCTACTTCGTTTACAAACATGCCGATCATCATTTAAGGCAGTTTAATAGTTAGTCGACTTTTAACCGCTGAGGCACAGGAAACAGCCACAGAGATATACATAGTCGATTTTACATTCCTTTTATACCTCTGCGCCTCCTTTGCGACTGCCGTGGTTAATCATTCAATTTTATTTTTTCTTCAAATCGTATCATATTATTTCCAAAATATTTATTTTGAGCCTGATATAGACCAACTGTGATTTTGAATGCAATTTGAAGAAGCGGGCACGTATGCGATCAGCCTGCTGACCGCTCAATTACCGGCAAATTTATGCTATCATAACGTAGACCACACTCTTTATGTTTACCATGCGGCAGAGCGTTTGGGCAAAGCGGAGGGCATTGCCGGCAAAGAAATGAAGTTACTGCTTACTGCGGCCTGGTTCCATGATGCGGGGCAGGTAGGTGGCGGCGTTAACCATGAAATGGCATCATGTGCAATAGCGCGGGAAACGCTCCCGCGATTCGGTTATACAGCGGAGGATATTGAGCGGATATGCGCCATTATTATGGCCACAAAAATACCGCAATCGCCAACCGATCACCTCGGCGAAATACTGGCCGATGCCGACCTTGATTATCTTGGAAGTGATGATTTTTTTGTGATATCTGAAAAACTATACCATGAGCTTCGCCTGTTGGGAGAAGAAATGTCGGAAGAGGAATGGAACCGCATGCAGGTAAAGTTCCTGGAAGAGCATCATTATTTTACAAAAACGGCCCGTGCTGAGCGCGAAACAAAAAAAGAACACAACTTACAATTGATAAAAGCTGAATTGAAGTAAATGTACGGCATGAAAAGGCTTCAACTGCCCCTTTGGTTAACCGAAACCGTTTACACATTACTGGGTATACTATTTTGCAGCTTCGCGCTGAAAAGTTTTATGATCCCAAACAAGTTCTTTGATGGCGGTATGACCGGTATCTCCCTGCTGATACATGAACTGTATGATCTGAACATTGCCTGGGCGATTGTGATTGTAAATATTCCGCTCATTATAATGGGGGCTTTCCAGGTAAGCCGTAATTTTGCCATCCGTACTTTTATAGCGGTAATATTATTGGGCCTTTGCCTGCACTACATACCATATCAGCAAGTTACATCAGATAAACTGCTGGTTTCCATATTTGGCGGCGTGTTTATGGGCATAGGCGTAGGCTTTGCCATTCGGGGCGGCTGTGCACTTGATGGGGTTGAAGTATTGGCACTTTATACCGGCAAACGCATCGCCTTTACCATTAGTGAAATCATTCTCGGTATCAATATCATCATTTTCCTAATTGCTGCAATAAAACTGGGATTACCAACTGCCTTATATTCAATCCTTACTTATTATGCGGCTTCGCGCACCATCAGTTTCGTTGTTGAGGGTGTTGAGGAATATACCGGGGTAACTATTATTTCGGCGCAAAGCGAGGTTATTAAAGAAAAGCTGGTGAAAGACCTTGGCCGGGGGATAACCGTTTACAAAGGCGAACGCGGCTATTTAAAAGAGAGTTTTGATGTACACCACCCGGTGGATATTGTGTTTACCATTATTACGCGCCTTGAGGTAAGCCGTTTACGCAATATGGTGTATGAAGTAGACCCCAAAGCGTTTATATTCACCAGCACCATTAAAGAAGCCGCAGGCGGTGTACTTAAAAAACACGCACGACAGCATCATTAAATAAGCAACGGTAGTGTGGAATAGAGCCGTGTAGCCGTGTTAGCGAGCAGATTACGCTGTCACAATCCCGAATAATAGTCGTATCCCTGCTCGGCCCAGTAATCCCGCGGACGCGAATTGCTGAACGTTATCGTACCGATCCGCTTAAGATTTTTAATACCGTATTTCACGGGGATGATCAAACGCAAAGGCTGACCATGATTGAAGGGAATAGGCTTTGCATTCATTTCGTAAGCGAGGATAGTTTGCGGGTGCATGGCACTTGGCATATCCAGGCCAACATAATAACCTTTATCGGGCGTTTCCATGCCTACATAGTTGAGCTTGGTTTCTGGCTGTAAACCAAAATGTTCTATAAAGTCAGCAAACTTTACGCCGCCCCAGTATTGTATCTGATCCCAACCCTCTACACATTTAAATGAAAATACAATCTCCGTTTTAGGCAATGCCATCAGCTCCTGGATGCTGATAGCCAACTGCTCACCTGTATGTTTTACTACATTAAGGCGCCATTCGTCAACGTTAAAATTACTCTCAGAACCGATGTCGCTATTGTGCCGTACATTTTTGGCCGCCATGGATTTCGGATAGGTTTTTACAAGGTGATTATTGCTAAAGAACCTGCGGAAGAACAGCTCCGTTTTATTCAGCGCCCGGCGCAGAGGCTTATGCGCGCCGCCGGTAATGCCCGGAATCTCGTCAGGCGATTTATATAACCAGCGCCAGCCTTCAAAGGCGCTTACGCCAAGCACCCCAAAAACCGTAAATGAGATAAAATTACGGCGATTGATCTTTTGATCGACCGAGCGTTCTTTTCTGTGTTTTTCAGTTTGCTTATCCGGCTTTTTCATCTTCTGTTGATTGAGTGGCCGCAGCCGGTTTTTCATTAAGAACCTCGAACCCTGAAACTACCGACCGGAAATTATTCCATCCAGCCAAAATAACCTGTACTACGTGGACAAGAAAAAAGAACACGTAGCCCAGTGTAAGTGCAAAATGGATAATACGCGCGAAGTGATAGCCACCGCAAAGCCAGGTAAGATAGTAGAACTGCACCGGCTTATAAATGGCCAGTCCGGTTATTACCGACCCTATCCCCATTACAATAATGGCGGTATAGGCAATACGCTGGGCGGCGTTGTATTTATTTTGAGGCGGTGTCATTTTACGGATGTGCAGATCATGCAGCACCACCTGCCATGCTTCTTTAAACGAGTTGCGTTTGGGCGCCAGTTCGCGCCATTCGCCAGAAATGACGGTGTAAAGCACATAGAATATCCCATTCAATGTAAAGAACCACATGAACAGGAAATGGAATGCCATGCCTTCGGCCAGTCGTTGCGGGATGTGCAGCAGATTGTAATACCAGTCGGGAAAGAAACGCACATAAGTATGACCGAACAGCTTGATCTTATATTCGTCGTTCGCCCAGTAGATCAGCATACCGCTCCATATCATAATGGTGAGTACCGGGAAATTTACCCAGTGACACCATCGCATGGCTAATGAATGTTTTTCCTTTATTGCCTTCATGAATGTTTAGCTAAAGATCAACTTTGGTAGCGCCCGTTATTACACCCGTATTGCTATCCTGTAAAAACGCAATCAGTTCTGCGCCATTAATATTTACTTGTTTGGGTACAGATATATCTGCTGTTCCGTCGGCATGTTTTAATTTCAGGCTCTGCAATGCCCGAACGATCTGCACATGCGATAATGTGCGACCGCTATTTTCGCCACCGCCCACTTTAGTTTGCGCCGACTTTTGTATCACGGCCAGTTGCAGAGTGGTATTTTGTATGTTCCCGCCGGTTTGATATTGCAGTTTTATTTCTTTCCCGTCAGTACGGATGTTGCTTAACGATAATTGTGCGACTGCGTCGTTCGCCAAGCTACTTTTTATAGCATTACGCAGCGTTTTTTCTTCCGAACCTACAAACTCTGTTTTTCCGTTCACCACAATTTGCGGTGTATAAATACCATCAGCCGAGTGCATCCATAGCACGTATTGTTTTTGGCGATTAGAGTAGTCGGCACTACTAAAGGCATCTTTCCAACCCAGCCGGTTCCAGTAATCCACATGGTAGGCGAGGATATAAACGGGCTTACCTTCGCTTTCCTTTTGGATCTTCGCCACCAAAGCGTCCGCAGGCGGACAGCTTGAGCAACCTTCGGAAGTAAACAGTTCAATAATGGCAAAGCCTTTACCGTTATTATTGCTTTTCCCTTTACTGGTACACGCCCAGGCCGTAAACAATATTACGATAGCTGACGCTACCGGCAATATATATCTTAATGATCTCATGACAAGCTTATTGTTCGAACTTAGACGCAGGCTATGGCAATTCCTTACAATAAATGTAAAGGTTTTTTAAAAGAAAATGAATTGGAAGAAAAGCTATCCGAAATAAGTCCCTTTTCTCATTAAATAAAAATAGGGATAATCTCATCGACTATCCCTATTCTTTAATGTTTATAGTTGAGTGAATGATTCACCCACTTGCCAAATTACGCCTCAACAGAAGCGCCGATCAAATGCTTGGCAGCAAGGTATTCAGCAATCTGTACCGCGTTGGTAGCAGCACCTTTACGCAGGTTGTCTGATACTATCCAGCAGTTTAGTGTGTTTGGTTGGGTTTCGTCGCGGCGGATACGGCCAACGAAAACCTCATCTTTATCATGCGCTTCCAGCGGCATTGGGTATTTCAGGTTGGCTACATCGTCAACCACTACTACGCCGGGTGCTTTTGAAAGGATATCACGAACTTCGTTCAGGTCGAAATCTTTTTCGAACTCGATGTTCACCGATTCAGAGTGGCCGCCCATAACCGGAATACGCACTGTAGTAGCCGTAACACGGATGCTGTCGTCGCCCATAATCTTTTTGGTTTCGTTCACCATTTTCATTTCTTCCTTGGTGTAACCGTTTTCGGTGAAAACATCAATGTGAGGCAACACGTTCAGGTCTATCTGATACGGATAAGCCTTAGGGCCGTCGATGCCTTTACGCTCGTTGAATAACTGGTCAACCGCTTTTACACCAGTACCGGTTACCGACTGGTAGGTTGATACCACAACGCGTTTTATTTTATAATGATCATGCAATGGTTTCAATGCTACCACCATTTGTATGGTTGAGCAGTTAGGGTTTGCAATGATCTTGTCTTCTGCTGTCAATACATCGGCATTCACTTCAGGAACAACCAGCTTTTTGGTTGGATCCATACGCCATGCTGATGAGTTGTCCACTACGGTAATGCCGGCAGCTGCAAACAACGGAGCCTGCTGTAATGAAGTGCTGCCACCTGCTGAAAATAAAGCCAGGTCGGGCTTCTGCTTTATCGCATCCTCGGCAGAAACAACCTTGTATTGCTTACCCTTAAAAGTGATTTCTTTACCAACACTTTTTTCTGAAGCTACCGGAATTAATTCTGTTACGGGGAAGTTGCGTTCATCAAGAACCTGCAACATTTTAGTGCCCACCAATCCTGTGGCACCCACTACTGCGACTTTCATTTTCTCTTTAAATTGTTATTTAATAATATTTTAGCCTGCTAAAGTACGACTTTTTTCCCGCAGATATTCATAAAATCTATCTGTTTGATATATAATCTTATCCTTATTGACCCCAAAATGATCCTTTTATCACGGTGTAAGAAATTTTTCTTATTGATTTTCAGTGCTTTATGTGTATGTAAGAAAATTTTCTTACATAAATATTGACACATAAGAATAGTTTCTTACATTTGATATGTGGATCGGCTTTTTAATTAGGGTCATTGCAAAGTCCGGTCCGCAGCGTGAAGGAAATACACGGAATGAGTTACTGATACATGCGGATACTTTGCCCAATGGTTACGCAATAAGCATAGTATCCGCATGCTTCACGCAGCGCCTCAAATGCAAAAGAATTGTTACAAGAGCGATAAGACTATAGTTGCGGAGAACAAAATTTAATGTTTGCTGTTTGAGGGATGTTATTGCCGATTATAACTATTAAACTTATACGAAGATGAAATACCTATTTTTACTTCTGCCGTTTTCATTGCTGATGCTATCCGGGTTCTATTATGCTAAGTATAATAGAATAAAAGACACCGGTAAAATCCCGGTTATTGTTGCCGCTAAACGCAATACCACGCTTTGCCTGCTGCTGGCACTTACCATTGTTTTTATGTTTTTTGTGGTGTTGGGTTACGAGGCATAGCGGCATGATATAAAACCATGAAAGTGTGTGGTTTATATCAACAACCATTCGAGCCAAAATACTAACTTTGCAGTTCATCTTAACTGACACAGCTGCATTGTATGAGCGAAAAGATATTAGTTATCGGTGCCAACGGACAGATCGGTACCGAATTAGTTACCGCCTTACGTGGCAAGTATGGTGCTGAACAGGTAATAGCTTCCGATATTAACAGCCCCGCTTATGCCATACGGAATACCGGCCCATTTGAATTTGCCAATGTGCTCGATAAAGATAATCTTCATCACATTTTCCAGAAACACCAGCCTACGCAGGTTTATCTGCTGGCCGCTATTCTTTCGGCAATAGGCGAACAAAAGCCCAAAATGGCCTGGGACCTGAACATGACCGGCCTTTTGCATGTGCTTGATTTTGCTGTAGAATTTAAGGTGAGCAAAGTATTCTGGCCAAGTTCCATCGCAGTTTTCGGGCCGCATTCACCGCAATATGATACTCCTCAGTTTTGCGTAATGGACCCCAACACCGTTTACGGCTTTAGTAAACTGGCCGGTGAACGCTGGTGCGAATACTATTACAATAAACATGGGCTCGACGTTCGCAGCATTCGCTATCCCGGCCTCATCGGCTGGCGGGCAAACCCGGGCGGCGGCACTACCGACTATGCCGTGCACATTTTTCATGCAGCGCTTAAAAGCGGAAAGTATCAAAGCTTTCTCTCTGCCCGTACGGCTTTACCGATGATGTATATGGACGATGCCATACGCGCAACACTGATGTTGATGGAAGCGCCTGCTGAAAAGCTAACTATCCGCTCGTCATATAACCTGGCGGGTATCAGTTTTACGCCGGAGCAAATGGCTGCCGAAATAAAAAAGATATTGCCGGGCTTCGAGATAAGCTATAGCGAAAGCGATCCGCGCCAGGCTATTGCCGATAGCTGGCCAAAATCTATCAACGACAGTTATGCGCAAAAAGACTGGGGCTGGCAACTGGAATACAATCTGCCAAAAATCGTGACTGATATGCTGGAGAACCTTAAGAAGATGATATAAAGGTAAAAGCTAAAAAGGTTAAAGGCAGCTTCGTTATCAACAATAAATTTAAAAGATATATCTTTGACGGATGGTTCGGCTATGAACTACGAACCATTAATAATGAACTATGGGAAGAGCATTCGAATTCCGTAAAGAGAGAAAATTTAAGCGTTGGGCCAAAATGGCCGTACAGTTTACACGTTTGGGTAAGGAAATTGTAATGGCGGTTAAAGCCGGTGGTGGTGATGTTACTACCAACTCGCGCCTGCGTACTGCCGTGCAAAATGCCAAAGCGGTAAACATGCCGAAAGACCGCGTGGAAGCTGCCATAAAGCGTGCTGTTAGCCGCGACGAAAAAGACTACGAAGAAATTGTATACGAAGGTTACGCGCCGCATGGTGTGGCCGTGCTGGTTGAAACCGCTACTGATAATACTAACCGTACTGTAGCCAACGTGCGCAGCTATTTTACTAAAACCAATGGTTCGCTGGGTAAAACCGGTTCGCTGGATTTTGTGTTTACCCGTAAGTCGGTATTCACTTTTATACCTGGCGACCGTGACCTGGAAGAACTGGAATTTGAACTGATCGACGCCGGTTTGGAAGATCTGTTTGTTGAAGCCGACGAGGAAGGAAACGATATTGCCGTGATCCATACCGCGTTTG
>JBQCIS010000397.1:0-4329 GCA_051953515.1 Mucilaginibacter sp. | reverse complement strand
GGTAGGATTGCTTGGTGATGAAAACATGAACAGTTTTGATTTTGGCGTAATAGCCGCTTCCAACTGCTCAGGAGTGATCTTGAAATTCTGCTCAAGCGGCGCTTCGATGAATACGCTAACACCATCGGCCAGTTTCACTATCTCAGAGTAGGATACCCAGTACGGAGTAGGGATAATCACCTCTTCGCCAGGGTTAACCAGGCAAAGTACAGCGTTGGCAAGGGCCTGCTTAGCGCCGGTTGAAACTACGATCTGGCTGACATCATAATCCAGGTTGTTCTCGTCCTTTAGTTTCTTTACAATCGCCTTTCGCAGCTCAGGGTAGCCCGATACAGGCGTGTAATAGGTGTAATTTTCATCCATTGCCTTCTTGGCAGCATCTTTAATGTGCTCTGGGGTATGAAAATCCGGTTCTCCAAAACTAAGGCTGATCACATCAACGCCTTTTGCAGCAAGCTCACGGCCTAATTTGGCCATTTTAATGGTTGCCGACTCAGACAGGTTATTGATCCTGTTACTTAATGCACTCATTTTTTCTGTTTTCTAAAAATTCTGTCAAAGATAGAAAATATCTATTTTTTAGGCAGATTAAAAGCATTATTCATTATCAAATAATTATTTTTTTATGAAAAACTAAATTTTCTGCCTCAACAATACATAGTTATAAATTGTCTCATAAAGGGTAAGCATATTTATTTATAAATTTGGCAACAAATCTTCCATCTTGCGCGAACAAAAACGCATAATACTCGGCTCTATCATCATTAGTATAGTACTGATGCTGGCCAAATTCGGTGCATACATGCTCACCGCTTCAAATTTTGTACTTGCTGATGCTGCCGAAAGCGTGGTGAACGTTGTAGCCAGCTCATTTGCATTCTTCAGTATTTACCTGTCGGCCCAGCCGCGTGATGTTAACCATCCTTACGGACATGGTAAGGTAGAGTTCTTCTCTGTATTTGTTGAGGGGGCTTTAATAGGCATAGCAGGTGTGCTCATTGCGGTAAAAGCAATCTATGGCATATTTTACCCTGCTACCATACATGACCTTTTAACCGGCGCCATTATTATAGCCATAACAGGTTTAATAAACGGTGGCTATGGTTACTTTCTGATCCGTAAAGGGAAGGCGATACCATCTATCACCCTCGAAGCAGACGGCAGGCACCTCATTACCGATATGATAACCAGCTGCGGTTTGGTAGTTGGTTTGATATTGATCCACATTACTAAAATAGTGCTGCTAGACAATATCTTATCTATTGGTGTTGGCCTTTATATCGCTTTTGAAGGGTACAAACTGGTACGACGTTCGGTTGGTGGGTTAATGGATGAAACCGATTTTTCGATAGTGGAGAAAGTGGTAAAGTTATTGGACGAAAAACGCCGCGACGAATGGATAGACATTCATAACTTCCGGGCGCAAAAATATGGCAATGAGTTGCATATCGATTGCCACCTCACGCTGCCTAATTATTTCGACCTGATAAAGGTACACGAAGAAGTAAAGATGGTGGATGACCTGATCAACAGCGATGGCACCAAAACCGAACTGTTTATCCATACAGACCCATGCGTGCCGCAATGCTGCCACTATTGCAGCATGCCTAATTGCCCCATTCGTTCCGAAGCAAAACGGGAGCACATTGTATGGACGCTGGATAAGGTGATCCGCAATAAAAAACATTACGCGCAATAGGTGATGAGCAGTTTTAATGTACGTGTATATGGTTTGCTGGTAAATGACCGCAATGAAGTGCTGGTAAGCGACGAGCAGGAGTATGGCATGCGTTTTACCAAGTTCCCCGGCGGCGGTTTAGAGTATGGCGAAGGTTTAACCGCCGGTCTGAAGCGCGAGTTTATAGAAGAATGTAGCGCGGAGATAGAAGTATTGAGTCATTTTTATACTACCGATTTCTTCGTGAAATCGGCTTTTAACGATTCGCAGATCATTAGTGTGTATTACAGGGTAAGAAATTTAGAGGAGCTGAACCTGTCTTTTAAGATAAAAGTGTTTGATTTTGATGGCGAAGGCGATGTGTTGCAGTCGTTTAGATGGATAAAATTAAGCGAGTTGTCGGCAGATGATTTTACTTTTCCGATAGACCAGCATGTTGCGCAATTATTAATACAGGAATTATGAGTTTGGTTGAAAGAGACAGGGCTGTTATATGGCACCCATATACTCAAATGAAGACCGCCTTGCCGCATGTGCCCATTGTACGTGGCGAAGGCGCTTGTTTGTATGACGAAAATGGTAAAAAATATATTGATGGCGTATCGTCATGGTGGGTGAATATTCATGGGCACTCGCATCCATACATTGCCCAAAAAGTTGCTGAACAGCTTAAAAAACTGGAGCATGTAATATTTGCAGGTTTTACCCACGAAGGCGCCGTTGAACTGGCCGAACGCTTACTGAAGATTATTGCAAATAATCAGAAGAAGGTATTTTACTCGGATAACGGATCGACAGCGGTAGAGGTTGGCATAAAAATGTGCCTGCAATACTGGCACAATACCGGGAACCACCGCACACGTATATTAGCGTTTAAGGATGCTTACCATGGCGACACGTTTGGCGCAATGGCGGTAAGCGGAAGAAGCGCATTCACCGCGCCGTTTGATCCGCTGCTGTTTGAGGTAGAGTTTATCGATCTGCCTGATGCCGATAATATTCAGCATCTCAAATCTCAAATCTCAAATCTCAAATCTGAATTGGCCTGTTTCATTTTCGAGCCGTTAGTGCAAGGCACTGCAGGTATGGTAATGTATGAGCCGGAATATTTGAACGAACTGATGGCCCATTGCCGTAAAGAAGGCGTGCTGATGATTGCCGATGAGATATTCACAGGGTTTGGCCGGACGGGTAAGCTGTTTGCTACAGATTACGTAACCGAGCAGCCGGATATTATGTGTTTTTCTAAAGGGTTGACCGGCGGTACCATGGCCCTGGGCATTACTACCTGTACACAGCAGATATATGACGCCTTTTTATCGGATGATAAGCTGAAAACGCTTTTTCACGGGCATTCGTTCACGGCAAACCCGGTTGCCTGCTCTGCGGCATTAGCCAGTCTTGATTTAACGCTGCTGGACTCGACTATGGAGAATATTGGCAGGATAACAATGATGCACCGCCAGTTTGCCCAAAAAATACAGCATCACCCTAAAATAAGAACTACACGCCAAACCGGTACTATACTGGCCTTGGAGTGGGAAACGGGCAGTAATACCTCGTACTTTAGTAACCTGCGCGACAGGCTTTATTCTTATTTCCTCGACGCAGGTATTATACTGCGGCCATTAGGCAATATCATTTATATTTTACCGCCATATTGCATAACCAACGACGAGCTCAACTATATTTACCGCAAAATTGAGGACGCGCTGAACGAAATATAATAAGCAAGCACAATAGTTTCCCTCTTGGAAAGGGAGCGAAACAGGGTTGTGTCTATCGAACTATTTTAAAACTATGTCATTAAACGCCATTCTTCCCCAAATTATATCCGATAATCAACTGCACGCCCGTTGGCTGAACACCCTTTCGCTTATGGAAAATACCGGCGCGCGCAAAATATCTGCCAGCGAAGACCCGGTTAAGGTAACTTATATCATACTGAAGCATGCGGCAGAAGAACATCGCCATGCTTTCTACCTGAAAAAGCAGATAGAAAAAACAGGCGACGGACAGTGCCCAACGTATGCGTCGGATTACTTACTGGCACCGGCTTCAAGCAAATATTATTTAAATCAACTTGATATTGATGTTTGCCGTTACCTGAAGAACGAACTCGGCCTAAAAGGCGCTGAACTGCGTTTTGCGGCCTATCTGTTGGTAACTTACGCCATTGAAGTTCGCGCCGACGAACTTTACCCGGTATATCAGCAAGCCCTGGATAATGCTGGTAGCAAGGTAAACGTAAAGTCGATCATACTGGAAGAAGAAGGGCATTTGGAAGAAATGATTGCGCAATTGAACAAGTTTTCACCCGATTGGGAACTCCATGCGCAAAAGGCTGTAGCAATGGAAACCCGCCTGTTTAATGGTTGGGTAACTGAGCTATCCGGAATAGTGCAGTTAAACTAAAAGCAAAAATCACGAAAAACGCCCGGTAAATGCCGGGCGTTTTTTTTATATTATTTAGACGATATTCAGCTTTCCACTTTCGCCTTTTACCTCAAATTATGGGTGCAAATCAGCTAAGCCAACTTTTTCAAAGTCGCTGGCAATGGCATACGTGCCTGCAGGTGCTTTACCTTCGGCTATGCTTTTAATGGTGATTTGAACTTCTTGGGTACCACCAGCACCTTTTTGGAAACCGG
>JBQCIS010000396.1:0-15017 GCA_051953515.1 Mucilaginibacter sp. | reverse complement strand
AACAGCTTGAACAGAACATGCAAAAAGCCAAACAAGCGTTGCAGCAGCAAGGGCAACAGGGGCAAAACGGCCAAAAACAGGGGCAGCAGGGAATGAGCGAACAACTGGCAAAAATGGCGCGCCAGCAGCAAATGATACGCGAAATGTTACAGGATATTAACCGCGAGGAAAACAAAAACGGGCAAAACCCGTTAGGTGATCTGGATAAAATATCAAAGCAAATGGAACAAAACGAGCGCGATCTCGTAAACAAGCGCATCACCGATGAAACATTAAAGCGCCAGGCTGAAATAAAAACCAGGTTGCTGGAAGCCGAAAAAGCTGATGCACAGCGCGAACAGGATGACAAGCGGGAAAGTAATGCAGGAAAGGATATGCCGCCGGGATATATAAAAGCTTTGCAGAATTACCAACAAGTAAAGGCAAAACAAACCGAGCAAATAAAAACAGAATCGCCGGCATTGAACATATATTATAAACAAAAAATAAATTTATACTTTGATCACATTAATGCCAGATAGTATGGAACAGGACGACGTTCAGGCAGGACAATTATATACATTGCAGCTCCCTTCAACAGAAGAAAGCATTACGCAATTAGAGGCCCTTATTGAAAACATAGCCGATAAGTACCATGTTAGTGAGGATACTTTCGCTAATATGATGACCTGCCTTAATGAAGCGTTAATTAATGCCATTAGGCATGGCAATAAGATGGACCCCGCAAAAAAGGTAATCGTTAATGCTGAGGTTGATTCAAAACGCATCATCTGGACTATTACCGACGAAGGCCCTGGTTTTGATTACAACCACCTGCCAGACCCAACCGCACCAGAAAATATCGAGAACCTGACTGGCCGCGGTGTATTCATCATTAAACATCTTGCCGATCAGTGCATATTCAATGCCGCAGGTAATGAAGTTGAACTTCACTTCAAAATATAATGCCCACTATCAGCTTTTTTGAAGAGGATATACAATTCAAACTAAAAAACAAGGCACAGGTACGGCAGTGGATAACCGAAACCATTGTTGCCGAAGGCTATAAACTAAAAGAACTTACCTATATTTTTTGTTCTGACGCATACCTGCTGCAAATCAACCAGCAATACCTCGATCACGATACCTATACTGATATTATCACGTTTGACAATTCTGAGGAAGAAGGCAATATAACAGGTGATATTTTTATTTCTGTAGAACGCATCCGCGAAAACGCTCAAAAATTTAAAGTGAGCGAAACCGACGAACTCCATCGCGTTATTATTCATGGTGTTTTGCATTTACTGGGCTATACGGACAAGACGGCCTTAAGTAAAGAAAAAATGACACAAAAAGAAGATGAGTATTTGAATAAGAGAAGTTTTATTAACTAATTTTACTTCATTCATCTGTCACCAAACATTTTAAATTATGAAAATATTAGGATTAGTCCTGGCGTTTACACTTTTTACGTCGGCCCCGACTTCTGTTTACGATTTCCAGTTAAAAAGCATTACCGGTAAAGATTTTAATCTCGCAAAATATCGGGGTAAAAAGATCCTTATCGTTAATACGGCTTCTAAATGCGGTTATACCCCGCAGTACAAAGAGCTGGAAAAATTGTATGAAACTTATAAGGATAAATTAGTGATAGTTGGTTTCCCGGCCAATAACTTTGGCGGACAAGAGCCTGGCACCGATCAGGACATCCAAACTTTCTGCCACGACAATTATTCGGTTTCTTTCCCCATGAGTACCAAAGTAAGTGTTAAAGGCGATGATATTTGCCCATTATTCAAATATCTCACCACAGCACCAAACCCTGATTTCACCGGCGATATCCACTGGAACTTTGAAAAATTCCTAATCGACGAAAATGGAAAACTTATCCACCGTTTTCGCTCGCAAACCACGCCCATGTCACCGGATTTGACTAAGTATTTGTAAAAGAATTTTATGGGAAAGGCCGCACAACAGCGGCCTTTCCTGTGTTTACATACTTTGTTCAAAATACTATTTCTGCTCCTGCGCCTTCTTTATAGAATCTTGCTGGGCTTTTTTCTTCTTTTTAAAGAAGCCTTTTAACAGAAAGTTATGTTGTGCAGCCTTAAGGTCTTCATTTAATGTGCTGCTGGTTTTATGCAAGGTTTTTATGTTGTTTTGAGCCGATTTTACGGTAGCATCCAGATCTTTGGCCATTTTATCGTTATTGATCAATTTGCCTATACTTCCATGGCCGTTGTTTACCTTCTCGGCAATTTCTGAGAGGTTTTGTATCAGCGTACCTGCGTTATCCGCTATTTTAGTTAGTTTTTTCATCAATTTGTCAACCTCAATGGGATTCACAGTACTTAACTCCTCACCTTCTTTTATTTCTTCGGAGGTGGCTGCGGTGCCGGGAGCTATCATTACCAGTTTGTCGCCCATAAGGCCATCGGTACCTATACTCATTTTTGAGTCGCGCCTTATGAATTTCTTTACCGATTTATTCAACGTAAGGGTAACTTTTACGGTGCTGTCATCAATGATGGTAATATCATCTACCACGCCAACATTTATGCCGGCGAAACGCACATTATTACCTATTACCAACCCGTTTACATTGTGAAATTTTCCATAAACATTAAAAGTTGAGCTGAACAGGCTTTTTCGTTGCCCTATAAGATATATGGCGGCTATCAGCACGGCTAACCCAACCAGTGCGAACAATCCTATCTTTATTTTTTGGGATGGTGTAGTTTTCATTTCTCTTCATTAAAATATGACCTTACAAACTCATTGTCAGACCGTTCCATTTCTTTAAACGTTCCTTCGGCTATAAATTCACCGCTGTTCATCATCAATACTCGATCGGAGGTAATGCGTGCGCAGTCCATGTCGTGTGTTATAATGATAGAGGTAGTTTTATATTTCTTTTGCATATCGAGTATCAACTGGCTGATCTCACGCGAGGTAACCGGATCGAGACCCGTGGTCGGTTCATCATACAGCATAATCTCAGGCTTTAAGATCAGCGTACGCGCCAATCCAACCCTTTTGCGCATCCCTCCCGAAAGGTCAGATGGCATTTTATCTATCGCATCCATCAGGCCAACGCCTTCCAGCACTTCCTGTACGCGTTCGTCTATCTCATGCTGATTCTTCATTTTTAATACACGTGTAAGCGGAAATTCCAGATTTTCGCGCACACTCATGGAATCATATAAGGCAGCGCTCTGAAATAGAAATCCTACCTTTATACGCAGCTCTTTCAGTTCCTCCTCATCCATATCCGGGACCTCCCCACCAAAAACCTTTAATGTGCCGCTATTGGGCATAAGCAGCCCTACAATGCATTGTATAGTTACCGATTTGCCCTCGCCTGATTTACCCAGTATCACCACATTCTCGCCTTTGTGCACCTGCAGGTTGATATCTTTCAGTACCTCTTTTTTACCAAAAGATTTCTTCAGGCCTTTGATGTCAATCACCACCTCACCTTTCTTTTCGGCTGCTTTTTGCTTATGCTCCTTAACCGCTTCCATATTAGTTGTAAAAAAAGATGCTGGTTAATTGAACGGCAATGGCATCGATAACGAAAATCCACAACGAGGCGGTCACTACTGCCGAGTTTGCCGACAGGCCTACGCTTGCGGTACCGCGATTAGAGTTATAGCCTTTATAGCAACCTATAAAGCCAATAGCAAGTCCAAAAAATATTGTTTTAACAAAAGCCGGCAAAAAATCTGCAAAGTCTATAGAATTGATACATTTATGAATATATAAGATGCCGCTTACATTATCGTTGATATTGATCGCTACAAAACCACCTACAAAACCGACCAGGTCGCCGATAACAGTAAGAAGCGGGATCATAAATGTGGCCGCTAAAATGCGTGTAACCACGAGGTATTGAACAGGGTTTGCGCCGGATACTTCCATCGCGTCTATCTGCTCGGTAACCTTCATGCTACCCAGCTCGGCGCCAATACTTGATGATACTTTCCCGGCGCATATAAGCGCGGTTATTACAGGCCCGATTTCGCGTACCAATGCTATTGCAAGTGTTCCGGGAAGCATGCCCTGCTGTCCGTATGCTGCCATAGAAGGGCGCAGCTGTAAGATAAGTACCAGGCCCATAATGAACGAGGTTATACCCACCAGCAGCATGGAACGGTAACCGATCTCATAACATTGACGAACGAACTCCGACCATTCAAATCCTCCTGAAAATATATTACGAATAAACCGGCCAAAAAATACCCATTGGTCGCCTATGCTTGCAACCCATTTTCGCCATCCCGTAAGTTCTAAGTCCTGTGTGGCCATAAGTCGTTTATTTAATGAATGTTACAACAAATAATTTTGTATTTGTTTTTGTAAACGCTCAAATAAATTTAACCTTGGCCAAACGGATCGGCTCAAAATGTTTGTACTTCAACGAACGGCAAAAGCAAGTTAGCTTCGGTTTTAATTGTAAGTGAACTGATAGCATAAACACCCAAAACACCTTTTTGTTTATTCTACTGCTGCCAACGTATATTACAGGCGGCGAATTGGCTCCTTTCTGAAATATTTGAGGGCTGATTACATGTTTAAACGCCCAATATGCGCCACAAATTAATTATGTGTATTTTTGCAAACTGTATATTAAGGTATGGCATATAAGGCGGTTTTAGCAGGCGCAACCGGGTTAATTGGCAGTGAGCTGTTAAAAATATTGCTCGCAGAGGCTGCTTATGATCAGATTTTAGTTATTGCCAGAAAAAGCACAGGCATTAGTGATCCGAAATTGAGGGAATTGATCATCGACTTTAACGAATTGGACGACTATACTGCTGAGATTACAGGCCATACTATTTTTTGCTGCCTCGGTACTACGCGTAAAAAAACGCCCGATAAAGCTGTTTACCGTAAGATAGATCATGATTATCCGGTTAAGCTGGCACAATTAGGCGCGCTAAACGGCGTTGAGCAGTATCACCTGGTCTCGGCAATTGGCGCAAACAGCCATTCATCCAGTTTTTATATCCGTTTTAAGGGTGAAACAGAAGAGGATATAAAGCAGTCGGGCATAAAGAGCGTGCATATTTACCAGCCATCATTCATTACCGGCGACAGAAAAGAATTTAGGCTAATGGAAAAGTTATTTGTTGGCCTGAGCTTTGTACTTGACCCTTTATTGTTTGGCAGTTTAAAAAAATACAGGAGCATACCAGCGAAGACCATCGCACAGGCCATGTTCAATCAATCTATAAAAAACAATGAAGGGATATTTACGTACCCTTCCGATAAAATAAAAGAATTAGCGTGAGCACTTATATATCTGTTGAAAATCTTGGTCATTCTTTTCATGACAAATGGTTGTTTCGTAACATCACCATCGGCATTAACCGTGGCCGGAGGGTGGCATTGGTTGGCGTGAATGGAGCGGGGAAATCTACCCTATTGAAACTTTTGGCCGGTGAATTTTTACCCACCGAAGGCAAGGTAGTGCGTAGCCGCGATCTGCGTGTAGGTTATCTGGAACAGGACCCGCATTTTAACAATGCCGTTACCATCAGCGATTATATTTTTCATGCTGATAATGCCCAGCAACAGGCCATCCGCAAATACGAAGAATTATTGGAGAACGACCCGGGCAATACCAAAGCCATCGACAAGGCAATGGAAGAACTGGGCGATGTAGATGCATGGGAATATGAGTACAAGATAAAAACCATTTTGGGTAGGCTGGATATCCATCACCTCAATCAAAAAATCGATACGCTTTCGGGTGGCCAGAAGAAACGCCTGGCATTGGCGAAGCTGCTGATAGAAGACCCGGAAATGTATGTGCTTGACGAGCCTACCAACCATTTGGATATTGATACCATCGAATGGCTGGAGAAGTTGCTAACCGAAGGCAACAAAACTATCCTGATGGTTACGCACGACCGCTACTTCCTTGACAATGTATGTAACGAGATATTGGAGATTGATCGCGGTAAGGTGATTCCCTACGCAGGTAATTACGAGTACTACCTGGAAAAGAAAGCCGAGCGGGAAAGCGCCGAAGAAGCACAGTTCCAGAAAAACAGCAACCTGCTACGAAAGGAACTCGAATGGATGCGTCGCCAACCACAGGCACGCGGTACCAAATCAAAGGCGCGCATTGATGCATACTACGATTTAGAAGAAAAAACGAAGGGCCTGGGAGGAAAAGAGAAGGTAGAACTGAGCGTTAAAACCGCCAGACAGGGAAACAAGATAATGGAGCTGCATAATGTAGCTAAATCCTTTGAAAATCAGCAGCTTATTAGCAATTTTAGCTATATTTTCAAAAAAGGCGATAGAATTGGTGTGGCAGGTAGGAATGGTAGCGGAAAATCGACCTTATTAAACCTCATAACCGGCGGTTTGCAGCCTGACAAGGGCGAAGTTATTAAAGGTGAGACTACAGTACTTGGTTATTTTCATCAATCGGGCATTACTTTTAAGGAAGATGAGCGGGTGATAGATGTAGTGAAGAATGTAGCTGAATACATCACCATGGCCGATGGCAAAACTATTTCGGCCTCTGCCCTGCTTACGTTGTTTCTGTTCCCACCGAATAAGCAATATGGCTTTATTGCCAACCTGAGTGGTGGTGAAAAGAAAAGGCTGCAATTGATGAGTATTTTAATGAAGAACCCTAACTTCCTGATTCTCGACGAGCCAACCAATGATTTGGATATTGATACGCTAAATGTACTGGAAGAGTTTCTGACAAGCTACACCGGTGTGCTCATGATTGTATCGCACGACAGGTATTTGTTAGACAAACTAACCGACCAGCTTTTTATTATGGAGAGCAAAGGCCATGTGCGTATTTATAACGGCAACTATTCGTCATACAGATTAGAGCTGGAAGAAGCCAAGCAGGCGAAAAAAACAGCGCCTGTCGAGGCATCAACGACAAATAATACTTCACCAAAAAAGAGCAAGCTAAGCTATAAAGAAACAAAAGAGCTGGAAACACTCGAAAGCGATATAGCGCATGTTGAGCAAAAAATAAAAGATTGTAATACCGAACTAAATGTTTCGGGTATTGAAATAAATAGATTAAATGCATTGGTTGCGGAGATATCCAAGCTCAACCATGATCTGGAAACTAAAACCATGCGCTGGATGGAGCTAAGTGAGTTAAAGGAATCGTAAATGAAAACACCTGATATCATAGCATCAATTGGCGTTACTATATTACTGGTGGCATTCTTCCTGAATATAATCGGAAAGATGGCGGCTAAAAGCAAAGCCTATACGCTGATGAATTTTATAGGTGCGGCTGTGTGTGGTTTTTCATCATACCTTATAAAATTCTATCCGTTTGTCGTTTTGGAAAGTATATGGGCTGCTGTTGCACTGGTAACTTTATTTAAAGTTCCACGTGGAACACGGATTAATGAATAAACTTCTAAATGTTTCACGTGAAACATTTAGAAAGAATATGAAATAATATACGTTCCACGTGGAACGTGAAAGAAATAAAGCAATGTTTAAGAAATATGATGTAATAGTAGTTGGTGCAGGCCATGCGGGTTGTGAAGCCGCTGCTGCAGCTGCGAACCTTGGTTCGTCGGTATTACTAATTACTATGAATATGGGTGTGATAGCGCAGATGAGCTGTAACCCAGCCATGGGCGGTGTAGCAAAAGGCCAGATAGTACGTGAAATTGATGCAATGGGTGGTTATTCCGGGATCATTACGGACAAAACATCTATTCAATTTCGCATGCTTAATATGTCTAAAGGTCCTGCCATGTGGAGTCCGCGTGCACAAAGCGATCGTATGCGCTTTGCGGAAGAGTGGCGTTTGGCTTTGGAAAGGACACCAAATGTAGATTTTTGGCAGGATATGGTGAGTTCCCTACTGGTTAAAAACAATACAGTTTATGGCGTACGGACTTCTATAGGAGTAGAAATTGAAGCTGATGCCGTGGTTTTAACAAACGGAACTTTCCTTAACGGCGTGATCCATATTGGCGAAAAACGCTTCGGTGGTGGGCGCACTGGTGAAAAAGCAGCTACCGGACTGACTGAACAACTCACCGAATTAGGCTTTGAAGCAGGCCGCATGAAGACGGGAACTCCCCCACGAATAGATGGTAGAAGCCTTAATTATGCAGCCATGGAAGAACAATGGGGCGATGAAGAGCGTGGTCATTTCTCTTATACCGACGTGGAGCAAATACAGGAACAACGCTGCTGCTGGATCACCTATACAAATACGGCTGTTCATGAAACATTGAAGGAAGGTTTTGAAAAATCGCCCATGTTTACCGGCCGTATAAAAGGACTTGGCCCACGTTACTGCCCATCTATTGAGGATAAAATAAACCGCTTCGCCGAACGCGAACGCCACCAGATATTCGTTGAACCAGAAGGCTTACATACCGTAGAAATATATGTAAACGGCTTCTCAACATCACTTCCTGAAGATGTACAATATCGTGCATTGACTCAAATTCCTGGATTTGAAAACGCAAAAATGTTCCGTCCGGGTTATGCAATTGAGTATGACTACTTCCCTCCTATGCAGTTAAATCTGACATTAGAAACCAAACTGATCAGCAATCTATTCTTCGCCGGGCAAATCAATGGCACTACAGGTTATGAGGAAGCCGCCTCGCAAGGTTTCATAGCAGGTATTAACGCGCACCAAAAAGTGAACGATAAACATGAGTTGATATTGAAACGTTCTGAAGCGTACATAGGTGTTTTGATAGATGACCTGGTAACAAAAGGGACTGAAGAACCGTACCGTATGTTTACTTCAAGGGCCGAACATCGTTTATTATTAAGGCAGGACAATGCAGATATCAGGCTTAGTCCTATCGGTCATGAATTGGGTTTGATCAGCGATGATCGTCTGCAAAAAGTAAATGATAAAGTAAAAAATTCAGATGATATTGTGGCTTTTACCAAAGCAAAGTCCATTGATCCATCAAGTGTAAATGCATTATTGGAAACTTTAGAGACAAGTACGCTTACTCAAAACACTAAAATATTTAACCTCATCAGCCGGCCACAAGTATCACTAAATGACCTTCGCAATGCCGATGAGCAACTTAACGACCTTCTATCGAGGTACGATAAAGAAACTATTGAGCAGGCTGAAATAAAAATTAAATACGAGAGTTATTTTGAGAAGGAAATGGATATTGTAGAACGTATGAAAAAAATGGAAGACAGGGAAATTAACCCATCGTTCAATTACAATACGCTGGTATCGCTTTCAAAGGAGGCACGTGAGAAACTGATGAAAATAAAACCGAGAACTTTGGGCCAAGCATCACGAATTTCGGGTGTTTCACCTTCTGACATTTCAGTTTTGATGGTGCACATGTCGAGATAATCATATAAATAATTGATAATCAAATATTTATATATATTTTACATTAGAGACATTATTTTTAATTTCGAATATCAATCTTCATAAAAACATAAAAATCGTTTATAGCCCTTAAAAACTATGTTAAACAAAAAATCGACTTTTTTATCTCAATTTTTTCTTCTCTGGGCCATCATTTTTATGTTTTTTGGTTGCGCTAACCAGCAACCGCCTCATGGCGGGCCAAAAGACCTGACACCACCGCGATTATTAAAAGCGACACCGCCAAACATGACTCGTCACTTCAATGCCAAGTTTGTAAAATTGGACTTTGACGAATATTTTAAACTCAGCAACCAGTACACCGAAATTACGATGAGCCCTACTCCTGACAAACAACCGGAATATAAAATCAGGCAAAAAAGTCTCTACATAAATTTTAAGGATACGCTCCAAAAAAACACAACCTATGTCATCAACTTTGGCAAGGCCATTCAGGATGTGAACGAAGGAAATACGCTGCTCAATTTTACTTACGTTTTTTCAACCGGTGCACATATCGATTCGCTAAGCGTGTCGGGCACGGTGATCAACTCTATCACCCAGAAAAAAGAAAAGGACATAACCGTGATGCTTTTCCCTGTAGAAAAGGATACCGCATACTTTGGAAAAAAGAAACCGAATATCTACGCTACTACAGATACCGCCGGCAATTTCTCAATGAACAACTTGCATGAGGGCAATTACCGCATTTATGCCTTGAAAGAAACTGCACCGAATAAAATATACGATAAGGATGATGAATTGATTGCATTCCTTAAAAAGCCTGTTCATCTGTATTCTGATACATCAAATATTCAATTAACATTGTTTCAACAGGAACCAGCGAAATTCAGACTAAAGGAAAGGCAAAAATTTGATTACGATGGTAAGATGATTTTTCTTTTTAATAAGCCACTGAACAATCCGTCACTAAAGATAATTTACCCTCCTACACTTGATAACCAAAAAATTGTAGAAATAACCAAGACAAAAGATACCGCTTATCTGTATTCAAAAAATATGGATTTCGATTCTATAAGAGTGGCAATACTCGACAATGGAAAACCCTTGGATAGTGTATCGCTCCAAAAACAAAGAAAAGAAGTATTTAAACAGGATTATACCTATAATTTCAACTTAAGCCAGGGCAATATTATAAAACCAACAAGTGATCTTGTAATCACTACAAATTTCCCGATAGAAAGTATTGACCAGTCACTAATTACACTTACCGAAGATTCGGCTGCTGTGAGCAATGTAATCATTGCCAAAGACACCGCTAATCCTCGCAAGATCATTATAAAATATCGCTGGAAACAGGATTCTAAATATGCCATTACATTGGATGACGGCGCATTGACTAATATATGGGGCGGAAAAAATAAACGCGCATTTAAGAAATTTGAACCTGATAAATTAGATAATTATAGTAACCTGAGTTTACATGTTACCGTTCCGGACACTACGAAATCATATATCGTTGAGCTATACGTTGATCCGAAAAACATTCTGTCACAAACGGAAATAACAAAAAATACCACGCTTACTTACAAAAATTACGTCACTGCCAAATATTATATTCAAGTGATATATGACGATAACAAAAATGGTAAATGGGATTCAGGTAACGTAAAAAAAGGAGAATACCCGGAAAATATCTGGATAGACCCGGTACAGATCACTTTACGGCCTAACTGGGATGATGACGAAAAACTGGATATCCCGCGGGAACAGGTGATACAGTAATATTATTTAAACCACTCTGAATACATGATGTAATTATTCGGCAGTCGTTTAAGCATTTCACGTTGCTGTTCGGTGATTGGCTTTATCTTTTTTGCGGGGATACCTGCATAAAGATATCCTGATTCGCAAACGGTATTTTCTAAAACGATGGCTCCTGCTGCGATAATCACAAATTCCTCAATCACAGCATAATCCATCACTATGGCGCCCATACCAACAAGCACATTATCTTTTAATATACAACCGTGAACCAATGCATTATGGCCAATAGAAACGTTATTGCCAATATCAGTACCCGCACGTAAATAGGTACAATGAATAACAGCGCCATCCTGTATATTGGTGTTATTACCAATGCGTATATAATTTACATCGCCCCTAACAACGGCGTTAAACCATACGGAGCAATTATCTCCCATAATCACATCACCAACTATTGTAGCGTTCTCCGCAATATAGCAGTCTGATCCCCAGACTGGATTTTTATCTTTTACTGGCAAAATAAGAGGCATAATTCAATTATCTTTAGCACCTAAAGTAGGACAAAAAACAGTTTAAATGAAAAAATCATTGTGTACGCTCATGATCTTTTTTGCAACTGTTTCGTGCTATGCGCAGAAATTGCCCTGGTTCCTGAACCATGATGGCAGTCAGTTCCCCTATTCCCCTCTGTATGTGATTCATACAGATGACAAAACAATTAAGACTTGTGACTATACCGTTTTTAACGAATTGCTTGCGCCTTACATTGATAGTCTGAAAATATTAAAACCGCCTGCAGCCGTAAAACTGTATGGACCGAGAGCAAAATATGGCGCAATAATATTAAGATACAGGGATGAAGTTGCATTAGATACGATAAACCGTGTAAACCTGTATGATCTTATTGTTGAAATGGATATGGGCATAAAGACTTTACTCCCTATTTATGTAGACCATATTTATATTAAATATCCGAAAGATGTTTACATGAATAAGGAACATATTGTTAGTGTAGAACAACGCACTGAGAAAGCATACCATAACGCAACCTATTTCAGTGTAATTACCACAAAATTTATAGCCGATTCTATTAAAACCGATTCGTCGAAAAGGATTAGTATTACAAAGAAAGTTGTTGATACAACTAAGCGACTATCAAAGTAGATTTTATTAAAAAATTTCTACATTTGAACATCAAGCGGAAATAGCTCAGTCGGTAGAGCATCAGTTTCCCAAACTGAAGGCCGCGGGTTCGAATCCCGTTTTCCGCTCATCATATTCCTTGCACACGGCAGTTAGCTTAAAACACCGTATCATGTACTTCTTCAGCATGCACCGGATAATCAGTAGTATAATGTAAACCCCTGCTCTCCTTACGCATCATGGCTGATTTTACTACAATGTATGATACCTGTATTAAATTACGCAGCTCGCAAAGTTTTACAGATACTTTGGTTTTTTTGTAGAATTCTTCCGTTTCATCAAACAGTAAACGCAAACGGCGCATGGCTCGCTCCAGCCTGAAATCAGAACGGACAATACCGACATAGTCGTTCATTAACTTTTGCATCTCCCTAACATTATGCGTTACAAGAATATCTTCGTTGGAGAGTTGTACACCTTTTTCATCCCAATCCGGTATATATTCAGGTATGTCATTCGTTTCAAAATGGGCAACAGCATCTTTATAAATACGATGTGCAAAAACCAATGCCTCCAATAATGAGTTAGAAGCCAATCGGTTAGCACCATGTAAACCTGTAGACGAACATTCGCCGCAGGCATATAACCGCAATATAGACGACCGACCAACATGATCGACCATGATACCTCCGCACATATAATGACATGCCGGCGCAACGGGGATCATGTCTTTGGTCATATCGATTCCTATATCAAGGCACTTTGCATAGATATTAGGGAAATGCGCCAGTATATCACTTTTACTTCTGTGCCTTACATCTAAATAAACATAATCTTCACCTGATTTTTTTATCTCGGCATCTATCGCCCTTGCAACAATATCACGCGGCGCCAATGATTTACGCAGATCGTATTCCTGCATAAACTCCTCACCATTAGTACGTTTCAATACACCACCAAAACCACGCACTGCTTCCGACACTAAAAATGAAGGATATTCACCCGGATTATATAAAGCTGTTGGATGAAATTGAATAAATTCCATATCCCTTACCTTTCCTTTAGCACGATAAACCATAGCAACGCCATCACCTGTAGCAATAGTTGGATTGGTAGTAATAGCATATATATGGCCGGCACCGCCTGATGCCATTACAGTTACTTTAGAAAGTATCTTATCAACATGATTAGTTTTCGTATCTAACGCGTAAATACCGTAACAGGTAATATCATTGCTCGACTTATCCACAAACTTGCCCAAATGATGTTGAGTGATCAAGTCGACAGCAAAATAATGAGTCAATATTTCAATATTGGGTTCATTATGGATCTGCTCCAGTAAAGCACGCTCTATCTCGAAACCGGTAATATCCTTATAATGTAGCACACGGAATTCGGAGTGTCCGCCTTCTTTTGCCAGGTCGTAAATACCTTCGTTGGTTTTATCAAAGTTGGTTCCGTAGTCAATAATTTCCCGAATCCGGTCCGGACCTTCTTTTACCACAATTTCCACAACCTCTTTATCGCACAGGCCATCACCTGATATTAAGGTATCATTGATATGCTTTTCAAAAGAATCTTCTTTTTTATCAACAACTACAGCAACGCCTCCCTGAGCATATTTGGTGTTGGATTCGTCTTCATTTGATTTTGTAACTATCAGTACCTTACCATGCTTTGCAGCTTTCAGTGCAAAACTTAATCCGGCAATGCCCGATCCTACAACTAAAAAATCAACAGTTCTGGTCATAAATAAGCGATATATTGTTCAAAAGTACATGTAATGTTAATTACAGGCAGCAAAGATGTTAATTTTGTGTAAGTAAAAATTTAATAATTCGGCAAGGCGTTAATAAGTGGTTTTAACATGACATTTTCAGAGTATTTTTGCCCGACTTTTGCGCATGTTCCACGTGGAAACTAACATTTATACATTCAATAAAATATTAACAAAACAGTTTTAAAAAAAAATGTTGCTTTCTAAATAGCTCTATAAATCAAGTAAATATTAATGAAAATAATAAACATTTCTGTTGAAAACTGATGGAAAAGATGCCGTCAATAGAAAAACGTTATAAATTTTAAACACAATTAACACGCTAATAACAATTGCTTTCTTTTAATTTAAAATAACTACTTATTATTATTTGTTTTGTGCAATGAATATCTTCGAAGAAATAAATCTGAAAGGTTTTGCCGAGGAAGAGATCGATCCGTCGCTTGATCTTTTTGATGAAATAAACCGTTTAAAAAAAGAAAAAAATGCTGTTATACTGGCCCATTATTACCAGGATGCGGATATACAGGATATTGCCGATTATATTGGCGATAGCCTGGGCCTTTCGCAACAGGCTGCAAAAACTGATGCCGACATTATTGTTTTTGCAGGGGTGCACTTTATGGCCGAAACAGCAAAAATATTATCGCCAAACAAAAAGGTCCTTTTACCCGACGTAAAAGCCGGCTGCTCGCTGGCCGACAGTTGTCCGCCGCATTTGTTTATGATATTTAAAGAAAAATATCCTGATCATCTGGTGATAACATACGTGAACTGTACGGCAGAACTAAAGGCAATGACCGATATAGTTTGTACCTCGAGCAACGCCATACAAATTGTAGAAAGCCTGCCAAAGGATCAGAAAATTATATTCGGTCCGGACAAAAACCTTGGCGCATATGTAGCCAAGAAAACAGGAAGGGATCTGGTGCTGTGGAATGGAGCATGTATGGTGCATGAGATTTTCTCCCGGGAGAAGATTACCAAATTAAAAGAAAGATATCCGAATGCTAA
>JBQCIS010000395.1:0-8458 GCA_051953515.1 Mucilaginibacter sp. | reverse complement strand
GTCAATCACGCGGTTATTCTTTAAGGCATGTTTGTTAATCTCCTGCATCAGCTTCAGGCTGTCTACCGATTCTATCATCGTGATGAACGGCGCAATGTATTTTACCTTATTGGTTTGCAGGTGGCCTATCAGGTGCCAATGTATGTCTTTGGGGAGTTTTTCGTACTTGTCAACCAGTTCCTGTACCATGTTTTCGCCAAACAAACGCTGGCCTGCCTCGTAGGCTTCCATAATATCCTCTACAGGTTTGGTCTTTGATACGGCCAAAAGGGATACTTTAAGCGCCCTGGTTTCGTTTTTTAGGCTGATGATGTTATCTGCTATGCTCATTAATCGTATTTTTGCACAATTGAACCGCTAAATTACAGAATGCGTAAATATATAATCTTGTTTTTTTCAGGATTGCTGTTGATGGCCGCCTGCAAAAAGACGCCTGACGGAATAATTAAGCCCGATGAAATGGCTTCGCTGCTTACTGATGTTCATTTGGCCGATGGCTCTATGATCAACATCCCCCAGATACCAGACAGTATTTACAAATACGGTATGGGTAAATATCTGGATGTATTTAAAAAGCACCATGTCGACTCGGCCCAATTCAGAAAAAGCTACAAATATTACACCCTGCACCCCGATGAACTGGTAAGTATTTACGACGTGGTTTTAAAAAAGCTAACCGCTAAAAGTGATTCGATAAATGCGCTGATCGCCAGGAATAATGTCGCTCAAAGCAAGGGCAACCCTGCGAACGGAAAAATGGCGCCTACGGGCTCAACCGGCGCTCACCCGCAGCCGGCGTCACCTGCAACCGGCGCAACCGGAAATGTAGCGCCGCTGAAACCGGAGATGCTGGAGAAATTACGCCAGCACCGCGATTCGATGTTAAAAAAGAATTTAAAGAACCGGCATGCTGTATCCGTCCAATAGTGTTGATAAACTCGGTTTTACCGAGATCAAGGAACTTATAAAAGCGCATTGCCTGAGTGTTATGGGCCAGCAGATGGTGGATAAGATACAGGTAATGAACAATTACGACCTGATCCGCAAATTTTTAAGTCAGGCTAATGAGTTCAAGAACATACTGGTAAATGACGCCGCGCTGCCCATCCAGAACTTTTACGATATAAAAACGCTGGCCAATAAGGCCCGGGTTGAAGGTGTATTCCTGACCGAAGAAGAATTTTTCCAGGTACAGGCATCCCTGAATACGGTTTTTGCAGTGATCGGTTATTTTAACGAGCGGGAAGGACAATACCCCAACCTCGAAGCGCTTTTTGAGCATCTGCCCATAGAAAAGGCGATACTGAAAAAGATTGATATGGTTATCGACCAAAAGGGAAAGATCAGGCCGAATGCATCTCGCGAGCTGATGGAAATAACCAGCGGCATTGCCAAAGCCGAGCAGGAGGCCCGTAAAAAAATCGACCAGATATTTAAAAATGCTACCGCCAACAACTGGACGGCAGACGGCTCACTCACCATACGCGATGGCAGGCTTTGTATCCCTTTATTGGCAGAAAATAAGCGCAAGCTAAAGGGCTTTGTGCACGATGAATCGGCATCGGGGCAGACGGTTTATATCGAACCTGAAGAAGTTTTCAGCCTAAACAACCGCGTGCGCGACCTGGAATTTGAACGCCGTCGCGAGATCGTAAAAATACTCACTGCCCTTACCGACGAATTGCGACCTTACATACCGCTTTTGCTGTCATATCACGGCTTGCTCACCAAACTGGATTTTGTACGCGCCAAAGCCCTGTTTGCGCTGGATATAGAGGCCGAGATGCCCGCGGTACATAATAAACCCGCTTTAAAATTGGTAAATGGCCGCCATCCGTTACTTTTCCTCAATTTTAAAAAGGAACAGAAAACGGTTGTTCCGCTCAATGTGCAGGTAGATGATGTTACGCGCATTGTGGTGGTTTCTGGTCCGAATGCGGGCGGTAAATCTGTTTGTATGAAAACCGTTGGCTTACTACAGATGATGCTGCAGGCTGGTTTGCTCATTCCTTGCGATGAGAACAGCGAAATGGGTGTGTTTGCCAACTTTTTTGTGGACATAGGCGACGACCAGTCTATCGAAAGCGATTTAAGTACCTATAGCGCCCATCTTTCCAAAATGAAGGAATTTGTGGAGATGGCCAACGCCAAATCCATCATCCTGATAGATGAGTTCGGTACGGGAACCGACCCGCAATTTGGCGGGCCGATTGCAGAGGCCGTGCTGGAATCGCTCAATAATAAAAAAGTAAAGGGGATGGTCACCACGCACTATTCCAACCTCAAGATATTCGCCAGCAATACCCAAGGACTTGAAAATGCCTCCATGCTGTTCAATAACGTGGCCATGCAGCCGTTGTACATATTGGAAGTGGGCAAGCCGGGCAGTTCGTACGCGTTTGAGATCGCCCAAAAGATCGGCCTGCCTAAAAATGTGCTCGAATTGGCAAAAAGCAAGATCAGCGCCGGGCAGAAAAAGGTGGATACCTTACTCGTTGACCTGGAGCGTGAAAAGAAGGAGATATTTGATACCCGCGCTAAACTGGATAAGCAGCAACGAGAGGTTAACGCCCTGCTTGCCGAAAATGAAAAATTGAAAAGCTATCTCGAGGAGAATAAGAAAGCGCTTATCCGCGACGCCAAACAGGAAGCAAAAAATATTATCCTCAATGCCAATAAGTTGGTGGAGAATACCATCTCCGAGATAAAAAGCACCAATGCCGATAAGGAACGTACCCGCCAGCTGCGCGAAAACCTTTCCCGCGAAGCGGAAAAGAACACTATAAAGGTTGAAGCGCCGAAACCGGTTCAGAATAACGAGATCAAACAGGGTGACTGGGTGAAACTAAATGATTCTGAAACCACCGGGCAGGTCATGGAGATCAATCGCGATAACCTTATCATTGCCATTGGCGAACTGCGTACTGTTGCCAAAAAGAACAAGGTGCAAAAGGTGTCGCGCAAGGAAGTGCCGAAGGAGATACGCCGTAGTTCCAGTGTAAGCACCGGTTCTATGGCAGATTTTAGTCCGGAAATTGATGTGCGCGGTATGCGAACCGAAGATGCGCTGGGCGCGATAGAGCGGTTGCTCGACCGTGCGCTGATGATGGGTTTCAGTAACCTGAAGATCATCCACGGCAAAGGCGATGGCATCCTGCGCAAAATGATTCGCCAATATCTGAAAAAGTACGACCAGGTTGACCGTATGGAAGATGAGCATGCCGACAGGGGCGGAGATGGGATAACCTATGTTTATTTAAAATAATATCAAATTTTGTTAATAAAATATTTGTCGTGCTGAATGCAGTGAAGCACCTTTGCGAATGCAATAACGAACTGTACATAGTTTAAAGGTTCTTCGCTGTCGCTCAGAATGACAATCTTTTATAAATAACTTTATCATTTTTTATGAAACGCATATACCTAATATTCTGTTTAGTTGCAGTAATCAGTTTTAACTGCCAGGCGCAAGTTACTGTTACCGCTACTGACCCACACCTGCATTACCAGGGCCGCACCTGGACGGATAATGGCGCAGTAGTCTTATCATGGTCGGGCAATTCTGTAGATATCAATTTTACCGGTAACACCATCAGTGCTACGCTAAAAGATGAAGGTGGCATAAACACTTATGCCGTGGTGCTTGATGACAAAGTAGTGCAGATATTACACCCCAACCAAACCAAAAACGATTATCCGCTCGCTTCGGGGTTATCCGCAGGCAAACATCACCTTGAGTTATTTAAACGTACCGAATGGACCATGGGTAACACCTGGTTCTATGGCTTTAAGCTGGGTAAGGGCACGAAGGTTTTGAAGACCTCAAAAACACATAAACGCAAGATCGAGTTTTATGGCAACTCCATTACCTGCGGTTATGCAGTATTGGATACGGCCGGAAAAGACAGGGGAAGTGCGGAGTTTGAAGATGGGTATAATAGCTATGCACCGATCACTGCGCGACATTATAATGCAGAGTTCTCCAGTATTTCGAGAAGCGGTATTGGGGTTACGATTAGCTGGTTCCCGATGGTTATGCCAGAAATGTACGACCGGACCGAGGCTGACAATCCTAACAGCAAGTGGGATTTCTCGAAATACACGCCTGACGTAGTGGTGATCAACCTGTTCCAGAACGATTCATGGCTGGTAACCATGCCCCAAAACGAGCAGTTTAAAGCCCGTTTCGGTGCAACCGCGCCCACGCCTGAGTTTATCATTAATGCCTACGCCAATTTTGTAAAAAGCATCCGGGCTAAATACCCCAAAGCACATATCATTTGTATTTTAGGCAGTATGGACGCCACCAAACCAGGCTCGCCATGGCCAGGCTATATCGAAAAGGCTGTGGCTACTTTGCACGATAATAATATCTATACGCATTTTATCCCGTACAAAAACACACCCGGCCATCCCAGCAAAAAAGAGCAGCAGGATATGGCGAATGATCTGATCGGGTTTATGGATAAGGTGATGAAGTGGTAAGTTATGGTGTAATTAACTTATGCTAAGTTTTTAGGTATCAGCGTTGGAGTAGAAATTACTGGGTCAGTAAAGGAACCGGTAATTGTTTGACGATATTTATTACCAGTAGCGTCCTCGAAAAACACCAAGATATGATATTTACCCGCAAGTTCTTCGTGAGAAACTTGTTTTTCTATGACTCCCTGCCAATTGCCTACGCGTAGTATCTTAAATTGATTTGTAAGAAATTCATGTTTAAAATCACTATCGGCTTCATTCTTTATATGAACATTATGAGCGTCATGATTAATTGCCGTTAAATTAATCCATATAGTGTTTATATTAGTCCACGTGTTACCTCCAGACAATTGTATTTCGGTATGGAACTGTTCTTTTAATTTAATTAACTCGATCTCTAATAACTCTTTTTGATTATTATTTGCTCGGAGTTGCGCTCTCAGGGTAAAAGCTACTAATAGGCCAGTTAGAATGGTAACAATAATCATAACCCAATCAGACACTGTTCCCCAGACGTCTGATTGGAAAGGTCCAAAATTATTGATACTTAATAACAATTAGTGCTTGAAAATTAAATCAAGATAAAGTTAAAAATTAATCTTAGATTCCTACGTCTCAATATGTTCTTCCCCATCATCTTCGCCAACCTTCTGCTGGTCAGGTAACTCCTGCGGTCCCGGGATATTTTCTTCAGTAGAGTTGTGCTCTTCCTTCCCTTCCCGGTAAGGCGATGTAGCGTCGGGCCGGTCGTTTTCGCCATTGCCGCGTTCTACTTTTTCGGGTTTGGGCTCGGTGGAGCTTTGGGGTTGCGCCTTGTCGTAATCAGGTGAACCTTCCTGGTATTCAGGTTTAAAGTTTTCGTTTTCCGGGTGCTCGTCTGATGGCTCGGTACGGGCAAAGTAGGCATTGGTATATCCCGCATTGCGTGATGGATTATTTTTGTCGTCGCCGGAAGGGGTAAGGTGCTGTTCGCCGAAATCGCTTCCGCCTGTGCCTTGCCCTTCCGTTGGGTTAGGGTGGAAATCGCCTTTGCCAAAGAGATAGTTTTTCTCAAGGTCTTTTTCTTCTATATTATTTTCGTCCTTTACCCGGTAGGCATCCGGATGTTTATGTGTGGTAATTTGCCCGCGGTCGTCCCGGTCGCCGGCAAACATTTCATCATTCAATTCCATAGGTCTGCATTGTTAGTCTATAATTATTAATAGCCCAAACTTTTAATTGTTTTCTTTTTTTCAACCTATAGGCTACATGCCATAAAAGCCATATTTTTACCTCACCAATTATATTAATATGAATAAAGTTGTAAGCGGAGCCGGCGAGGCCATCCGCGGCATTGCCAATGGCATGACGCTGATGCTTGGCGGTTTCGGCCTATGCGGTTTACCCGAAAATTGCATTGCTGCTTTGGTGAAAAGCGGTATAAAAGATCTTACGTGTATCTCTAACAATGCCGGTGTCGACGATTTTGGTATCGGCCTGATGCTGAAGCAGCGGCAGGTGAAAAAGATGATCTCATCCTACGTAGGGGAAAATGCAGAATTCGAGCGCCAGCTGTTGAGCGGCGAACTGGAGGTTGAACTGGTGCCACAAGGCACTTTAGCAACGCGCTGTATGGCCGCGGGGTATGGCATGCCGGCCATATTTACCCCGGCAGGCATCGGTACGGAGGTAGCCATAGGCAAGGAGGTGCGCAACTTCAATGGCAAGGACTACCTGATGGAGCTGGCCTTTGAGGCAGATTTTGCCATTGTAAAGGCCTGGAAAGGCGATACAATGGGCAACCTCATTTATCGCAACACCGCACGCAATTTCAACGCGGTAATGGCAATGGCAGGCAAAATTACCATTGCCGAGGTAGAAGAACTGGTTGAACCGGGTGAATTGGATCCCAATTTTATCCATACGCCGGGCATATATGTACACCGGATATTCCAGGGAAAGAATTACGAGAAGAGAATAGAGCAGCGGACTACAAGGAAAAGAGATTAGAAATGATCAGGAGCGCCAGGTTGTCAGTCTGAGCTTATCGAAGACATGAGCGTTAGGCCTTTGCACTCATACTTCGAGTGCCGCGGTATGACAGCGCGCTTTCATTAATTAAATAATAATTCCTCCCCTTCAGGGGAGGCCAGGAGGGGCAAATGCTTGACAAACAAGGTATCGCAAAGCGAATAGCAAGAGAAATAAAAGATGGTTACTATGTTAACCTCGGTATAGGCATACCTACGCTGGTAGCCAATTATATTCCGCATGATATGGACGTGGTTTTACAATCCGAGAACGGATTATTAGGCATGGGGCCATTCCCTTATGAAGGGGAGGAAGATGCTGACACCATCAATGCGGGCAAACAAACCATCACCATGCTGCCCGGATCGGCCATATTTGATTCGGCCATGAGCTTTGGCATGATCCGCGCCAAAAAGGTAAACCTCACCATTTTGGGCGCTATGGAAGTATCTGAAAACGGCGACATTGCCAATTGGAAGATCCCCGGCAAAATGGTTAAAGGTATGGGCGGTGCAATGGATTTGGTAGCTTCGGCAGAGAACATCATTGTGGCCATGCAGCACGTAAACAAAGCAGGCGAATCAAAGTTGCTTCCTGAATGTACGCTGCCGTTAACCGGCATAAAATGTGTTAAAAAAATCGTAACCGAATTGGCTGTACTGGATGTGCTGCCCCAAGGCGGTTTTAAACTATTGGAGCGCGCCCCCGGAATAAGCGTTGAGGAAATTAAGAATGCAACGGCTGGGAAATTGATTATTGAGGGTGATGTGCCGGAGATGGTGATCTGAAATTAAGGAGTAAAGAGTGCCGGATAAAAGTATTTTATAACGTTACACACAACGATTAGCAACAAAATATATGAGATCATTCTCCCTGTATTTTTAGTTCTGAGTTGGTATGCGATAAAAAAACATATTATTGAAAAGATAAAAGTAGTGATCCAAAATCCTTCGATGAAAATGAAAAACCTATCGTTTTCAAAAGTACTTGCCCGTATTAGCTGCACTAACATCTCCGGAACCGAGCAAATAATGAATCCTATAAAGAATAGTTTCAATAGGTTTATTTGTGGATCTGTTTTTAAAACAGATTTTAGGGCAATTATCATTAACGGAAAAAATATACAGAATATTGAAAATCCACTTATTCTAATCGGCGTAAAGGGAATGTGTTCCGGTATATTGATCCCTGCATAATTAAATAACCAATAATGTGCAAAGAGAAAAATAAAAAAGATAGAGCTATAGATAAGGATAATGCGCAAAAAAGGTTTCATTTATCGAATATAACAATGGTTGATATCAAACTCACGAAGTTTTTAAACTTCGTAAGTTTGATATCGTTTTGCTTTAATTTCTTGCTATTGAATCAGGGATATCCTATATCCTCCACGACGGGTTTTGCCGAATTACAATACCTTTCCCCTTAACTCCCGCGAAATATCCTCTGTTACGCAAATAATATCTTCGGCAACATGGCTGTTGTTGGTTATAACCTGGTCGCATTCGCTTTTATAGGGTAGCAGGTATTCTTTGTAGGCCGGTACTACGTGGTTTATCCATTTGTACATTACGTCATCGTGCGAGTAGCCGCGTTCTACCAGGTCGCGTTTCAGGCGGCGTTGCAGGGCAATTTCGTCGTCGGCATCAATAAATATTTTCAGGTTAAGCTGATCGGCAATCTTGCGGAAATACAGTATGAACAGTCCTTCTACAATCAGGATCGGCGCCGGCTTTATTTCCAGCAAGCGCGGCGTTACGCCGGGTTTATTGAATAGATATTCCTTTTTTTGGATGGTTTGCCAGTTGAGCAATTTATAAATGTCGTCTTCAAAATGCTCATGGTCTATGGTATCAGGCAAGTCGAAGTTAAAGAGCTTGTTCTCTTCCGCAGTCATGTTTGGCGGTACAGGCCTATAGTAGTCGTCCTGCGATACCAGGCAGATCTCGCCCTCGCTGAAATGCTT
>JBQCIS010000394.1:0-3359 GCA_051953515.1 Mucilaginibacter sp. | reverse complement strand
CGGCCAGGAAGTCGGCCGGCGCGGTCTCCAGCGGCGGTGGCCCGCCAACCGTTATTCCCGCGTTTTTAACCAACACCAAAAAAACCCGCCCGGACGGCCACTTCCGTCTAACCGAAACCCACAACACCGCATATCAGGCGGTCCATCGGGTGCGGCGAATCCAAGTCGCGTTTAAAATCGGCCGTGGCTTTTTCCTGGTCGGGCGTATCCTCGTAAATAAACGAGGCTTCCAGCTCGGTTTGCAGGTAACTATCGGGTGAGAAGGCATTGCCCTGTTTCGACTTACGCATAGCATAAAGCTTGATCAGGTCGCGGGCAATGTCTTTAACTTTTTTTTTTGTGGTTTTCTTCAGGCGCTCCCAGGTATCGGTACCCAGTTTATTCATTTTGGGCACGGTACCCTCTTTGCCACTGTATTTGGAGATGCGGTTAAGCGAGTTGATGTTCACATACAGCAGGTCGTTATCCGCATAAACCAGGCGGATCATTTCCTGTAGCTTGCCGTTCACATCCACCTTTTCCAGCCCGGCATATTTGCCAATGCCGTGGTCAATGTGCGTTACGTAATCGCCGGGCTTCAGCTCACGCAGCTCTTTCAGCGTAATGGCCTGCGAACGCTGGTAACCTTTCTTGAGCTTATATTTATAATAACGGTCGAATATCTGGTGATCGGTATAGCAGGCTATTTTCTGCTCGCGGTCAACAAATCCTTCGCGTATGGCAATGCTTATCGGGGTAAATTTGGCAGTTTTATCGAGGTCATCCAGTATGGCGTATAAACGTTCCACCTGTCGTGCCGAATCCGTCAGAATAAAATTCCCAATATGCTCGGCCTCGTTATTTTTCAGGTTGTGGATGAGCAGGCTGAAGTCCTTGTTGAAGGATGGTTGCGGCCGCATATCAAAATTCACAACCGTGCCGCCGTTGTAAAAGAACTGCTTGCCAAACTCCACCACCGCAAAATCGGTCAGTTGCGATGAAATCAGTTTTTCGTCGGTAAAATTAAATTTCGGGTCGATCCATTCCGGGTTCTGGTTCTTGTCTTCCTGCGAGAGTGCCTTCCACAATTGCGTAGCCTTTTTGTGTCCGTCCTGTATCACATCGAGCGTAAACTGTACGTCCTTTATCCATACCTGTGTGCCGGGATCAACATATTCCAGCAGCGAAATGTTGTTTTCGGTAAGGAATTTGGATTGAACATTCGGTACAATGGTAATACTTTTCACCTGTTCAACCGAAAGCTGGCTTTCTATTTCAAAAGTGCGGATGGATTCTATCAGGTCGCCGAAAAATTCCACGCGGTATGGCAGATCATGCGAGAAAGAGAAAATATCTACAATGCCGCCGCGTATGCTGAATTGCCCCGGCTCGTACACAAAATCAACGCGCTCAAAATCATACTCTACCAGAAACTCGTTAATGAAATCGATACTAAGCTTGTTGTTTACGGCAATTTCGAGCGTGTTTTTTTCGAGCGATGAACGGTCTATCACTTTCTCTGCCAAAGCCTCCGGATAGGTAACAATCAGCTGACCGTATTCGGTAGCATGGTTCAGTTCGTTCAATACCTCGGCACGTGCCAGCACATTGCTGCTGTCGGGCTGGGTAAACTCAAATGGTTTGCGGTATGACGATGGGAAAAGCAGTACTTCCTTACCGGTAAGGTTTTCCAGGTCGGCCTGAAAATAACCGGCTTCCTCGCGCTCAGGCAGCACAAATATCATGTGCTTATGCTGCAAAAAATACAAAGCTACCGCCATAGTCGAATCGCCTGATCCGACAAGTCCTCGTAGCTGAACTCTTGGGTTTTTGGATGCGTTCAGTGCATTCGCCAGCGCTTTTACCCGTTCATCAGCTTTGTAACGCTCTAATATATCACGAATGTTCAAAACGCTGCAAAGATACGTAAAACCTCGCTCTATTGCTAATTACCGCAAATTCTAACCCATCAATAAAACAATATGACGCCTAAATAACTTTTTATTGATAATCAACGTATCTTTATTATACAATTATTTACCAAATATCACATAACTATGAAAAACGCATTTATTACCGGTATCGTTATAGGCGTACTAAGCGGCTTATGGCTGTTTATTATGCATTTTGCAGGTTACGACCTTACCAGCGACCAGGTTTCCCCTTTTGAATACGTTTCTTGTATCATTCCTATTATTGGCTTACTCATCGGCGTTAAAATATACCGCGACAGGGATCTTAACGGCAATATGGGTTTCCTGGAAGCGCTTATACAATGTTTTAAAATACTGGTGCTGGGCGGCGCAATAGCCGGTTTCCTAGCCATATTATACATCAGCTACATCGACTCTGCTCAAAGTAACCTGAGCGATTTCTCCGGCCGCTTGTTCGGCGCATTACTTATTGGCGTTTTAAGCGCTTTAGGTGTAGCTTTGGTACTGCATACCAAATCAAACAAGGTTGATTAAGAAGATTTTTCGCAAATATTTCGAGCTTACCTTCTGGATAGCTGCGCTTATTGCGCTGGGTTTTAGCAATCCGGCGGAGCCTTCGCAGTATGTACTTTGTCCTTTCAGGCTGATAGGGTTTAAATGGTGCCCCGGTTGTGGCATAGGGCACTCCATAGCATGGCTGCTGCATGGCGATATCAAAAACTCGCTGCATGCGCATTGGCTGGGTATACCAGCGCTTATCATAATCATTTACCGGATAATTATATTGTTTAAAGATAATGTGCTGCCCAGCGGTAATACCGGGCAAGGATTTTTCGGTGCCGGGATTGAAAAATATTAATAACAGCCCCGTTTTATATTTACACACTTTTTGACCAAATTACCTAACAAAAAATAGTATCAATTATGAACGATTATGTAAAAGTTAACCGCATAGGCCTGTCGGCTGTATGCGCTTTTTTTGCTTTGCTGTTTTTGGGAATGGTAAGCCCGGCCAATGCCAAACAAAGGGTGCTGATATTTTGTAAAACGGCGGGTTATCATCATGCATCCATTGCTGCCGGGGTAAAGGCAATTGAGAAACTCGGCGCTGAAAATGATTTCGGTGTGGATAGTACTACCGATAGCCGGAAATTTACTTACGAAAACCTGAAACGCTATGCCGCGGTCATATTCCTGAGCACTACGCACGATGTATTGGACGAGGCACAGAAAAAGGCATTTATCCGGTACATTCAATCGGGTGGTGGCTTTGTGGGGGTACATGCCGCTACGGATACCGAATATGGCTGGCAATGGTACGGTAACCTGGTAGGCGCTTATTTTGATAGTCACCCGGCACAGCAGGAAGCCGTTATAGATGTGCAGGATACCACCAATATGGCAACCAGCTTTTTGCCCCGCCATTGGAAACGCTTCGACGAATGG
>JBQCIS010000393.1:0-9548 GCA_051953515.1 Mucilaginibacter sp. | reverse complement strand
ATAGTCCGAGTTCGGGAACTTGTTCAGTACATCGGTAAGGGTAGCAATTTTGGCATCCTGCGAACCTTGCAGGCCCTGTATAATACCACGCTGGAAAAGCGCATAATCTTCACCCGGATCGTGGTTGTTAATGATACGGTTGTAATAATCGAGCGCGGTGCCGTAGTCCTTCATCACAAAGTAGCAGTCGCCCAGGCGGGTAACGGCATCGATTATAGTTGGCTTATCCTTTTCTTCGCCATTCAGGAATTTCTGGAAGTAACTTGCCGCCTTTTTATATTTCTCACCGCCGAATGCCGCATAAGCAAGCGCGTAGTTGGCATAGTTGTAAACGTCTGTCTCACGTGCCTCAGGCAGACCCAGGAACGTCTCGAATTTCTCTACCGACTCGTCGTATTTACGCACCTCGTACATGGATTCTGCTTCCCAATAGTCGGTCAGCGCGGTGATCTTTGGGTCGATGGGATATTGCAGCGAGCGGATGAAGATGCCGATGGCATTCTCAAAGGCTCGTTCGTTATAAAATTCCAAACCGCGGTAATAGGTTACTTTCTGGTAGGCTTCTTTGGTACTTTCTGATTTATTCGGAATCGGTTCGAGTATTTCTACCGCTTCTTTGTAATCGTGTGAGTTAAGTAATTCCTCACCTAACAAAATCTTCATTTCCTGCTGCCTGCGCGAATGCGGATAATTGTGGATGTATAACCGTGTAGCATTCAGCGCGTCGAGGTTAAAGTCCAGTTCGTAAGAGAGTTTAGCATACTGGTAAAGCGCATCTTCCTGCAAGCGTCCGTCAAAGTTCAGTTTTGATGCTTTAAGGAAGGCGTTACGGGCGCTTTGCTTGTTATTCAATTTCAGGAAAACTTCGCCAAGGGTGTAGTTACCGTTCTGGCTGTAAACATCATCCTGCGATACCAGCTTTTCCAGTTCAGAGGCCGATTTTTCGTAATTGCCGGTTTTAAAGTAGGCATAGCCCATCTGGTAGCTGTCTTGCGTATTTTGCGTTTTGCCCTGGTCCTGGTACTCGAAACGGCTGTAATATTTTACCGCATTCTCGTAATCGTCCTTCGCAAAGTATGAGGCGCCGATAATGCGCAGCATTTCGGTTTCGTGCTGCTGGTGAGTAGTATTGATGATGGGGATGGCATAGTTGATCACGTCATCATATCGGTTATCCAGGAAGTAAACGGCAGTGATATAATACGGATAGCTGTCGCGGTATTTTTTCGAGTTTTTGATGCGCTCAAAGTTTACCAGCGCTACGTGATAATCCTTATTTAAATATGCAATGTAGGCGAAATAATAGGTAGCATCCTCGTTATAAGCGCCGTGTTTGGCCTTTACTTCAGAGAATAGTTCCTGCGCATCCTTGTAGTTCTTCTGCGTGAAGTATACATAGCCTTTTTCAAACTTGTATTCGGTATTATCACGGCCATTCAGTTCGCCCGCATCTACTCTATTGAACCATTTGAGTACCTCGTTATACTTCTGCTGTTTGAAATACGACCGGCCGATCTGGAAAAATGCCAGCTTGGTGAGCGGATTTTCCGGATGATCCTTTATAAAGCGCAGAAACATGCTTTCGGCATCGTCATTGCCCAGTTCAAGCGAGCAAAGGGCCTCGTAATATTGCGAGTTTTCCTGGTCAAGAGTCAGCTCCGACTCAAATTTAGCTTGTGTACTGGGCTTGCCTTTGTATTGTTCTACCAGCCTGAACTGCTGGGCCGCCGCTACATAATTCCCGCGGTTAAGCAAGTCGGTAGCCGTCTGGTAGGTACGGTATACATCGAACGAAGGACTTTGCTGTGCATAGGACGATAAAACAAAGAATATAGGAAAGATGAAAAGGGGGTATTTTACTTTGATCATAAAGTGCATACTTACTTGGGCGCAAAAATAGCTATCTCACAGGAACGTTTTCCACAAGATTAATTCACAATTAGTGGAAAAGACAAATTTTTAACGATATGTGTTTACATAATGGTATGTATGTGGAAAAATCGGTACTTTGTTAATAAATAATATAAGGTTATAGTGAAAATATACATCTATAACGCCGGGCTTGTGCAAACTGCAGATAAAGTGTAATTGTATGCATTCTGGGGCATAAGTAGCTACTTTTTTAATGAAAAGCCGCAACACAAACGGGAAGTACCTGTTGTTTGGATATGAAACGGCAATCATGGGCTGTTAACGATGAACCGGCTGCTTTTGGCAGCCATAAATGGCAACAGGGTGTATTGATTGCGCCAAAGTTATTTAAAAGACTATAAAGTATAAGTATGAACGGCGGGAATGATCTGCAACGGTTTATAAGTGCACAACAACGAGACTATGAAACGGCGCTAAGCGAAATAAAAAACGGCCGCAAGCGTCGTCACTGGATGTGGTATATCTTTCCGCAGATACAGGGTCTCGGCTTCAGCTCAACCTCTAAATACTACGCTATAAAAGACATTCATGAGGCCGAAGCATACCTCGCACACCCTGTGCTGGGCAAACGTCTTATCGAAATATCAAATGAACTTCTAAAATTATCTACCCATAATGCCAATGTCGTATTCGGCAGCCCGGATGATATGAAACTTCGTTCATCCATTACGCTTTTTGCATCGGTACCCAATGCCGATGGGGTGTTTCAAAAGGTGCTGGACAAGTTTTTTAATGGCGAAAAAGATCAGTTGACTTTGCGACAGTTGTAAAAACAACGAGTAAGGATGCAATTCCCTCTCTCAAAAGGGTGGTGCGCTGCCACACATATAGGTCGTAATTTATAAAATATATTTTCAAAAAATTTTGAAAGTTTAAAAACATATTTACATTTGCATAAACTTTCATTAAGTACTGAAAATTCAATAAGTAATTAAACTAAAACATAATCATCATGAACTACTTTATTTTAACCTATGCGCTTTACATTATCATTAGCGTTGCACTTACAGTTTGGGTAGCAAAAGTGCTTTTTAAAAACGGGCGGGTATTCCTTGTCGACATCTTCCACGGCAACAATGAGCTGGCTGATTCTGTGAACCGCCTTTTGGTAGTAGGCTTTTACCTGATCAATGTGGGCTACATCAGCCTGGTGCTGAAAGAAACCGGCGTAATTAATGATTTGCAGGTAGTGGTAGAGATATTGAGCTTTAAAGTTGGCCGCATAATTTTAATACTCGGCGCTATGCATTTCCTAAACCTTATCATATTTTTTAAACTGCGCAACCGCGCCAAAAGAGAACACGTTATTAAACTGTAAGCACCATGGCAAAGATAGTTTTAGCCGGAGGCGCGGGTTTTATGGGGGGTATTTTGGCGCGGCACTTTGCAGGTAAGGGCGATGAAGTTATCGTCCTTACCCCTGGTGCGGAGCACACAGAGGGGAAAGTAAAGTTTGTGAACTGGGACGGCGCTACATTAGGCGAATGGGCAAATGAAATGAAAGGCTGTGATGTGCTGATCAACCTGTCAGGTAAAAGCGTAAATTGCCGGTACAATGAAAAGAATAAACGGGAAATATTCAGCTCAAGGCTGAATGCTACCCGCGTATTGGGCCAGGTATTGAAGCAATTAAAAAGTCCTCCTGAATTATGGGTCAATGCAGCATCAGCTACCATCTACCGGCATGCGGAAAATCATCCGCAGGATGAATACACGGGCGAAAAGGGTAGTGGCTTCTCTGTTGAAGTGTGCAAGCAATGGGAGGCGGCCTTTTTTGAACAAAGTATGCCCGGTGTGCGGCAGGTAGCGTTACGTACAGCTATTGTGCTGGGGAAAAATGGCGGAGTAATGCCTTATTACTTTAATCTGGCCAGAGTGGGTTTGGGTGGAAAGCAGGGTAGCGGAAATCAATATTTCAGCTGGATACACGAGCACGACTTAACCGGGATAGTAGATTTTTTGATAAAAGATAAAAAAAATGCAGGCGTGTTTAATGCGGCTGCACCAAATCCGGTACCCAACCGTGTATTTATGGGAATAGTGAGGCGGAAAGTCCACATGCCGTTTGGCTTACCCACCGCAAAATGGATGCTTAAAATTGGAGCCTTATTACTGGGGTCTGAAACGGAATTATTGTTAAAAAGCAGGCGGGTAGTACCGGCCAGGCTAACAGCTGCCGGTTATATTTTTAAGGTAACAGATTTAAACAGGGCGGTACATTTATGCCGCCCTGTTTAACTTTTGCTGTACCGTATTTAGTAATGTCTTTATGTCAAAAGGCTTTGCTAAAAAGGCATCCGGGGCGTAAACATTGTTAATGCTGGCCATATTATGCGTGGCCGATAGCATGATAATGGGTATGTCATGCGTATCTTGCTGTGTCTTTACGTTCTTGCATAACTCGCGGCCATCCATATCGCCAAGCATTACATCCAGCAGTATAAGATCGGGCGTGTGTTCATGTATCTTTTCGAAAAAATGATGCCCGTCGGATAATGTATCCACCTCGTATCCTGATTCTTCAAGTATGTATTTTAATATTTCCAGGATGTCCTTATTATCATCCACCGCTAATATCCGTTTCATAAAAATCTATCGTATAAGCATATATAGGCTATATGCAATTCCTGTACCACTATTACTTACGTGAGGTAAGTTAAGGTGCAGGAAATTGTAATAAATAAAGGATATTGGTGTAATAGTTATGTAACCGACACGAAAAGATCAGTCATGATCATGCTTGTTTATCCGGATATAGGTGGCTTTTTTACATTTAGCACAGAAATATTTGCGCACAGGGACAAAAAAAGACACCCACCGCATAATTCGGCTGCGGTGCATCTGGTAGTGAAAAGGTTGCCCGCATTTTGGGCAATTGTAGGAACTGCTAGTACGTTTATTGCGCTGACTCAAAGCTTATTCAATAATTATGAGCCGAATTACAACTTTTTTTATATAAGCAGTAATGATTATGAAAAAAAAAGTAGTTTATAGCCACTGAATTTAAATTATTAATTACGGCTTAAAATTACGTAAATTAATAATCAATTCCATACATATTTTTTACGCTGGCATTTATAGCACATATATCGTTTTATCGGTAGCCATGGAAAAAAGGTTTTTATAACAAAGCCTCTGGGAACGCGCGTGTCCATTTCGCCTTTGCAATGGGGGCAAATACGCTTCTTCTTGGCAGATTTATTATCATTTGTATTCAGGATAGATGTTGTCATACAATTGGGGATGATTGCAGGAATTTTAATTTGTAGTTAAACAAATATACATGAAATATTCCTGTTTTGTTTACGGTTATTGTGGTGCATTTTATCCAGTTATGTGTATATGCATTTAAAAAGGGAGAATTTCAATGAACTTTTGAAGATTGAAGCATCCCCTTACTGTTCAAAGATAAACAGGCAGTATTAAGCAATGATGTATGTATTATTAAGCGTGTATTTTCGCTTTACTTGATAAGACTGTTAATGGTATCCGTTAACTCGTCAAGATTAAAGGGTTTGTTGATGATAGCATCGCACCCATAGCTGAAAAGTTCCTTGCTGCTATTGATGTAGGCTGAAAAGATGATGACAGGTATATTGCCGAAAGTAGCATTGGCTTTAATAAGCCTGCAAACTTCACCACCATTAGTACCCGACACACGATAATCCAATAATACGAGGTTGGGTTTTATTTTATTTATCAGCGGCATAATATCGGCTGCCTCGGTAGTGCTATATACCTCAAATTGCTCATAAGCGAGCGCTTCCTCTACAATATCTAATATATCCTGGTTATCATCCAGTATTAGAATACGTTTCAACATCGTTAAAATAAAATTAGAGTTGGCAGTAATTAAGAGCTAATGTAGATTGTAAGCTTTAAAATTGAATAAATTGAACCTCGTCTTAATTTGAGCCGTTATTACAAATATATAAACTTATATGAATTCAGCAACACTATGTAATTATTTATATACACGGTGAACAGCAAAAGGCAAGTAATAATTTTACTCACAACTAAGCTATTAACCACACATATATAATTGATTATAATGAAACTATCATGAAGACTGCTTAAAAAGCCTCGCCGAGGTTTAGCCGTACACTTGAATAATCTTTACTGAAGCCATAATCAATACAAATATTGGTGTCAGACTTTTTGTTGAACTTGATACGTAACCCGCCTCCGCCTGCGGGATTCCAGTACGTAAAACGATTGTTATTGGGCTGCGTAACCGAATTTACGTTGCTGAACAGCACAAAACCCAACAGCCCGTTTGCGGTGATATCCCGCCTGTATTCCGTTTCAAAATAGAATAAACGCTGCCCGCGGTAACGGCTTTGTTCTATCCCCCGGCCTGATCGTTGGTAAGGGTCCATGCCAATGCTGGGCAAGTCGAGGTAAGGTGTGCCGGATGTAAGCGATGTCCAGTAATAAGTCCAGAACGCGAACATGTTTTTCGGTCCGCCATGTGTAAGGGAAATATACTTACGCAAATCAATATACAGCGATTGCCAATTGTTATCGCTGCCAAGCGGCATGGTATTGTATCGGTAAACAATGTTGGCATATACGCCCGGGGTAGGGTTAAGCGAGTTGTTACGCGTATCATACAACAGGTTAATGGTTGGCCCCGATGAAACGGAACTTTCATCTTCTGCCGTACCATATTTGTAATTGGTGAATCTCTTGAAGGCGTTAACATCAGACGGTGTTACATCCAGGTCGATATAATCATCCAGATAATAACCCATGCCCACAAAGAAATAAGGCGTTACCCGTTTCAGCGCGCTTTGGTACAACCGGAAATACTTGTAATTAAGCAGAAAGTTGCCACTCTCCGGCTGGTTTCCGCCAAGTCCCCAGGTATTTATCGGATAAACGAGAAAACGTGTATCGCCAAGTATGTTCCATTCATTGTTATTGAGCCATATATTTGAACGTATAGGTAAGCCATACCGGCCAGTAAAATTAAAGTAGGGTGTAAACGTGATGCTTGACAACTTGGTGGTTGATCTGTCGCCTAAATAAAACCCTGCGGTTGTTGAGGTAATAATGGCCTTGGTAGCTCCTTCTTCCGATGAAGATATCGGGAGAATGGAAAAGTAAATTTTGTGGGTAGCTGCCGTATCGGTACGCGGGGCCGATTTAATTTTAAGAACATGGCGTGCAATATCTATCAGGTCTTTCTTTTTAATGGTATCGTTACCCTGATAAGAGGTATCGGTTACGCACACGGGGGCATGGGCAAATACCATTGCAGGGAAAAAACAAATCAATATAACAGACAGTTTCCTGATCATGCAGTTAGAACGGAAAAATCCGCTCACATGTTTTATGGCAATGAATATGCAAAGCCGGCTTAATAATTTATAAATACCTGGTTTACAGCAAAGCATTTAAGATAAGTACGCCCATCAGCCCAACCACCGATACAATAGATTCCATAACCGACCATGAGCGTATGGTATCTTTTATACTAAGGTTAAAATATTCCTTAAACAGCCAGAAACCACCATCGTTAATATGCGAAAATGCCAGGCTGCCCGCGCCTATGGCCAAAACCATCAGGTTTGGGTTAACATGGGTGTGGGTCATGAGCGGAGAAACTATGCCGGCTGCGGTAAGCCCCGCGATGGTAGCCGAGCCCAGGCTGATACGGATAATGGCTGCTATAAGCCAACCCAATATCAGCGGCGGCAGGTTAAAATTTTGCAGTTGCCGCGCAATTTGTTCACTTACGCCACTGTCCGTTAAAACCTGCTTGAACGAGCCCGAAGCACTGATAATGAGCAGTATAAGCGCGATATCTTTAATGGCATCGGCGTAAAAATCGCCGATCTGCTTCATGCTTTTCCCCTGGCAGATACCCAGGCTAAAGGTGGCGAATATAACAGCAATGATCATAACGATCGAGGAATCGCCAATGAAAGACAAAAGGCGTAGCGGTAAGCCCTGTGTTTTTGTAACAAATGGCAGCAACGCTACCACCATCAATAATATTACAGGTAATAATGCGGTAAAAAAGCTGTTGAATGTGCCCGGCTGCTCAGAGGCAGGTATATCGTTCGCTACAAAGGTGGCCAGTGGATGTGAAGGCAGCTTTTTTAGTGTGCGCGCAAATACCGGTCCGGCCAATATAATGGCCGGTACGGCCAGTATAATACCATAAGTAAGGGTTAACCCCATGTTGGCATGGAACAAGCCCACCAGTGCCGTAGGGGCCGGATGCGGAGGCAAAAAGCCCTGTGTAACCGACAATGAGGCCAGCATAGGCAAACAAATATAAACGGCAGGCAGCTTTAACTTATTAACAATAGTAAAAGCAAGCGGAACCAGCAGTACAAAGCCTATCCCATAAAACAAGGATATACCTACAATAAAGCCTGTAGCCACCAACGCCCACTGTACATTCTTTTTACCAATGGTATTTACCATTGTATCGGCAATCTTTTGCGCGGCGCCGCTAACGGTTATCAACTTACCCAATACCGCGCCGAAACAAATGATAATAGTCAGTTGCTTAAGCGTGTCGCCGAAGCCATTCTGCACTGATGTGGTGATCTTTTCCAGCGGTATGCCCAGCAGCAGGCCGCCTAAAATGGAAACGCACAAGAATGATAAAAAGGCGTTGAGCTTGATCCATGTTACCAGGATTACCAGTAAAATGATACATAGCAGAATAATAAGGAGCGACATTTGTTATCAGCAGGTGAAAGTGTATGGCTGCTAATGTAATAACAATTGTTTTGCTTTGCTTGTGCGGTGCGAAATTTTAGGTAGATTAGTGCTGTTAAACCTCAAAACCGATGAAAAAAGTTACTGGAATAGGCGGCATTTTTTTTAAATGCGATGATCCGAAAAAAATGAACCAATGGTATGCCGAGCATCTTGGGTTCCCGGTAGCCAATTATGGAACGATGTTCAAGGGCAGGGACATGGACGACCCGGAAAAAACGCATTATACTGTCTGGACTCCCTTTAAAAGTGATACCAAGTATTTCGAACCTTCAAACAAGGATTTCATGATCAACTACCGCGTTGAAAACATCGAGGCATTGGCAGCAGAACTGAAAGCCGCAGGTGTTACCTTTTTAGATGACATAGAAACTTACGAGTATGGCAAATTCGTTCACATCCTCGATCCCGAAGGCAATAAGATCGAGCTTTTTGAGCCAGCATAGTTCATGGTCGATCGTCCATAGCCCATAGCCATTTTTTGTTATAAGTTTACTGTAGCTACTATGGCCCATGGACTATCGCCTATGGTCTATCCAAGTATCTCATCAATTATACCGAAATCTTTCGCTTCGGGGGCGGTCATCCAGTAATCGCGGTCGCTTACGTCGTGTACGCGCTGGTATTCCTGTTTACTGTGTTTGGCTATTATATGGTACAGCTCTTTTTTTATCTTCAGTACCTGGTTAGCCGTTATCTCGATATCCGAAGCCGGTCCCTGTACGCCACCCAGCGGCTGGTGTAACATTACCCGCGAATGTGTTAGCGCAGCCCGCTTGTTTGCCGCACCCGCGCAAAGCAATACCGCACCCATTGAAAGCGCCATGCCGGTGCAAATGGTACAAACATCCGGACTAACCAGTTGCATGGTATCATAA
>JBQCIS010000392.1:0-21716 GCA_051953515.1 Mucilaginibacter sp. | reverse complement strand
CCTCGCACAAATTCAATATCACTTCTACCGCTTTATTCATATCCTGTATGCTCACCCATTCCTGTTTGCCATGAAACGCATGCTCACCTGCAAAAATATTAGGACAGGGCAACCCCATGAACGACAACCGCGAACCATCTGTTCCGCCTCGGATGCTTTGCAGTTTGGCATCAAGCCCTGAGCGGCGAATGGCTTCCATGCCATATTCCACTATTTGCGGATGCTCATCCAAAACCACCCGCATATTGCGGTATTGCGGTTTTATGTGTAATTCGTAGCTGGCACCGGGATAGCTTTTCAGAACAATCTCCGTAATACGACGTATAGAATCGGCATGATGATGCAGATTGGCTTCTTCAAAATCGCGGATAATGAAATCAATAGCAGCCTGCTCTACATGGCCATTCATGCTAACCGGATGAACAAAGCCCTGTTTCAGCTCCGTGCCTTCGGGCGAGAGGTCAAGTGGCAGCGCGGCGATGATCTGCCCGGCAATTTTTATGGCACTTTGCATTTTATCCTTTGCAAAACCTGGGTGTGCACTTATGCCGTTGATAATCAACTTAGCGCCGTCGGCACTAAAAGTTTCATTCTCTAAATGCCCCGCGCTCTCACCGTCGATGGTATAGCCTGCATAAGCGCCGAGCTTTTTAATATCTACCTTATCTACCCCCCGGCCGATTTCCTCATCCGGCGTAAATAAAATGCGGATAGTGCCATGTTTTATATCGGGATTATTTATCAACTGATAGCAGGCATCCATAATTTCGGCCACCCCGGCTTTATTATCCGCACCCAACAGAGTAGTACCGCTGGCGGTAATAATGTCGTTACCGATCTGGTTCTTCAAATCGGGGTGCTCGTGCATGCGCAGTATCTGCGTTTTATCATCGGGCAAAACCAGGTCTTCTCCCTGGTAGTTATAATGAATAATTGGTTTTACACCTTCGCCGCTACAATCGGGCGAGGTATCCATGTGCGAACAGAAACATATTACCGGTACGTTTTTGTGGGTATTTGAAGGCACGGTGGCATATACATACCCGAACTCGTCCATGTGCGCGTCGCTTATACCCATGGCTAATAATTCCTCCACTAAAACCCGGCCTAAATTTTTTTGTTTCTCGGTTGAGGGATAAGTACCCGATTCCGGGTCGGACTGGGTATCTATAGTAACGTAGCGTAAAAAGCGCTCGGCAGCGGTAAAAGTTAATAACTTATTAGGTTTCATATAATTCATTTATATTGGAACAAGTGTTATTTTTGATTCGTATAAGCGGCTGATAGTGCACAAAATTTGGTAAAATTCGAATAATAACCATCGTTTGAGAAGAATCTTTTTACTTTTCATTATAGTTTTTTCTTCTGCTGTTGTAAAAGCGCAAGGCGATTACAACTTCATGCCATCAGGCGTTGGGTTCGATGTAAGCACTATTCGCGGCTTTACCAACGTAGCCAAACAGAACAATACTTTGGCATTTGGTGCGTATTACACCTATTACCCAAGCCCGTATTTCCCGGTAACTTTCGAACTGCAGCGGGGCCGTTTATGGGGTGGCAGCCGCGTTACCGATCCATATTCAAGGGAGTATGTAAATAATTACACCGCTGCACTGATTCACGCCGATCTGCAATTGGGCCAGGTGCTGGATTATGAAGATAATAACTTTAAAAACATATTAAAAAACCTGTACTTCGGCGCAGGCGGCGGATTTATTATAGATAATGTACAAAACCAGCGTTACGATCTGTTTTCGCAGGGCTATCCGGCCGGGCAATATAAGTTTCCGGGTACAGATAAAAGTACCGACCCTGATGTAAATTTCAGAGTGGGTTACGAGTTTAAATTTTATAACGAATACGACGAACCACACATTCGCCTCCATATAGAATACGTTCACCACGTTGTTTTTGGAGAGGGGCTTGATGGTTATAACGACCCTATCCGGAAATTCAAGAACAATTGGCCCGATCAATACCGGCAAATAAGTATTGGTATGGTGTACAACTTTGGCTTGATCCGTGCATTTACCAAACGTATACGAAACGACTGGTAGCATGAATATTGAAGAATTACGCGATCATTGCCTGCAGTTGCACGGCGTTACCGAAGATTTTCCCTTTGGCGAGGACACGCTCGTTTTCAGGGTGGCCGGTAAGATATTTTTGTTGATAGGCCTTGCCGAGGCCAACCGCTTTAATGTAAAGTGCAACCCTGAACTGGCTGCAGAGCTTCGCGAACGCTACAACGAGGTAAAACCCGGCTATCACATGAATAAAAAACATTGGAATACCGTGTATATGGATGGCCTCCTTACCGATAAGCAACTTTGCGAAATGATCAATCACTCGTACAATCTTATCTTTAAAAGCCTGCCAAAGAAAGTGCAGGAAGAAATACAGCCAGAGTAATATCGCGATCCTTCATTATTCGATATTCATTATTCAAGCTCCTCAATCGTACCGGTGCCGCCCCAGATCATATTCCGATTGCCCGGTAATGATCTTTTTACGCCGGGTAATGTCTTCATCAAGGCTATGATCGTAAACATTGTCTGTTACCTCTATCTCGCGTTCTTTATCGCGTTCGGCGGTATGGATATTGGCTTCGGCAAGTTTACCTACAGCTATATCATAAGGCCCTTTCGGCGACATCAGCTTTACAAATACCGGCAAACACTCAAACAGGATAAACAGCCAGCTGATAAACGTTTCCGCTAAAAAATTATCCAGATTACGGCTGCCGTCGTCATTATAACCTAACTGGCCAAGCGCCCAGTTACGGTCAGCAAACCCAGCTACATTGCCCAGGCTATCCAGCTGATGGTCGGAGAATAATTTCATGTCATTCAACCCTTCGTATTCCTTGCGCCGGGCGAGGTAATCATCCATTTTGCCCTCATTATCCATAACGGTTTTCAGGCGGTCTTCCTTTTCCTGCAATACAGTTTGCTTTTGCTTGGCATAAGTACCATAACCCACAATGCCCGATGTTTGATCGGTTTTATCGCCAAAAACCTCCTGGTTTAGCTGCGCACGCGAGCGGTTAATGTCTGTTTCGAGCGAATCCTGCTGCTTTTTCAGGTCGGCATCCTTACCCATTTCCATTGCGTACTTCTGGTTATAAGTTTTCTCCAGCGTGTCTATCTTGCGGTGCTGGCCCTTCATGTAGGCCACTTTCAGCTTGTTGCGTATCTCCTTGTCAAATATTTTCAGCTCAAGCGGGCGGGATATCACAATGCCTATCATTATTGCCAGTAAAATACGGGGCGATGCCTGCAGAATCTGCTGGTTGGTAGTGCCTTCCTTGTTAATGCTGGATACAATGTAGCGGTCCATATTAAAAATGGCCGTGCCCCATATCAAACCAAACAAAATAGCAAAGCCAATGGCAAAAGGCGTTCCGTTGAACACGAAATACATAGCATAACCACCCGATAACGAGGCAAATAAAGCGGTAAAAAATATAGTGGCGCCTATGCCTACGTATTTATTATGTTCGAGAGGATATTTCTTTAAGGTGTCTATATGCGCTCCTGAACAAAACCAGAAGAAGCGGGTGACTTTATTCATCAAATACTAACTAATAATTGCAAATTATATATGAAACGCCTTTAGCAGGTTAATGTTACAGCTAACAGACTAATATTTAATGCAGAAAGCCTAACTTTGTTTTTATTTAAAAAAACGACATGAAAGAAATAAGCGTACAGGAACTAAAAGAGATGATGGATAAGGGCGAAGATTTTCAGCTCATTGATGTAAGGGAAGATTTTGAATATGAAGTATCAAACCTTGGCGGTACGCTGATACCCCTGGGCGGTATTGTTATCGAAGCTAATAAAGTAGCTAAAGATAAGCCTGTTGTGGTACAATGCCGTAGTGGTAAACGCAGTGCAGCGGCCATTATGCAGTTAGAGCAACTGGGCTACACTAACCTGTACAACCTTACAGGCGGTATATTGGCATGGGCTAATGAAATAGACCCTAACATGAACGTGTACTAAGCCATGTATAAAAAGGCACTCCGCAACCTGCTTTACAATGTAGGTATCTTTGCGTCGGTAATGGGCGGTATATACGCTTTCGACAGGCGCAGCATTATTCTGGCCCTTTTATGTATTGGTGCACTGGTATTCTTTGTGATGGAAAAATACAAGATCATGAAGGAGATCAAAAACCTGCCCCCTCCGCCGCGCAAATCCAAATAGTCGGTAATGTCACGAATTGAAATAAATATTTGAATTTCATGCAATTCATGTTTATAAATTCGTGACATTAGTGTACTAATCCATTCAAGATATGCTTATCGCAATTTTAGGTATCATCGCGCTTATTGTAGGCATGGTGATGAAACGTTCGCCCGAACCCGGCAACAAGTTCGCCGGTATAGTTACCAAAGTAGGAATTGTTGTTATTATCCTCGGTGTGCTGACAGCCAGTTTTAAAATAATTGAACCGGGAGAAGTTGGCGTACAAACACTTTTTGGCAGCGTACAGTCAGACGTATTGGAGAGCGGCCCGCATCTGATCAATCCATTTGTAAACATTACTACTTTTAGCGTGCAGACGCAAAACTATACCATGAGCGCTAAAAGCAACGAGGGACAAATAGAGGGCGATGACGCTATCCGCGTGCTATCAAGCGACGGTCTGGAGGTTACCATTGATCTTTCCATACTCTATCGCGTTATGCCATCAAAAGCGCCTTATATACTGCAAAATATCGGGCGTGAATATGAGGATAAAATAGTACGGCCCATAACCCGTACCGCCATACGTGATAATGCGGTAAACTATGCGGCGGTAGATCTTTATTCAGATAAACGACAGGAGTTCCAGTACAAGATCAATAAAACCATCAGCGAAAACTTTGCCAGGAACGGCCTGGAGGTGCAGCAGATACTGGTACGCAATATCACTTTGCCTGAAAGCGTTCGCCAGAGTATTGAGTCAAAGATACAGGCCGAGCAGGATGCCCAGAAAATGCAGTTCGTGCTACAAAAGGAAAAACAGGAAGCCGACCGTAAACGTATAGAGGCACAAGGCATTGCCGATTATCAGAAGATCATTTCTTCTGGTCTTACCCAGCAGCAGTTGGAGTATCAGAGCATTCTTGCGCAAAAGCAGATCGCTACTTCGCCTAACACTAAAGTAATCATTATTGGCGGTGGCAGAGGTAATCCGATTATGTTGAGTGATAAGTAAAGTGTTTTTGCAATTATACGTTTTCTGTATATTATGAATAATTCTATGCTTATTCTTAAATTTGAATATTGTGACAGAATTACAACAATATATTGAGCAGATAAAACAGCTATGCAGCGCGCATAATGTTAGAACATTATTTGCTTTTGGGTCGGTTGTGTCTGATAATCTTACTGCTGATAGTGATATTGATCTTTTAGTTGATATCGATAATACAGATCCTTTTATTTATTCAGATAATTATTTTGATCTGAAATTTGAGCTGGAAAATATTCTTAACAGGCCTGTCGATCTTTTAGAAACTAATTCGCTTCGAAACCCTCTTTTGAAAAAACAGATCGACAATACAAAAATGCTGGTTTATGCAAGATGAGATCAAAACCTGGCTTTTGGACATTCAACAGGCAATTGTAGAAATAAACGATTTTTTACCCGACAAAAGGGACTTCTTTCAATTTAAACGCGATTTAAAAACAAAGCGGGCAATTGAAAGAGATGTTGAAATAATTGGTGAGGCAGCCAATCGTATCCTAAAATTGCATCCTGATATTGCAATAACAAACATCAAAAAGATCATAGCTACCCGTAACAGGATCATTCATGGTTATGACAGCGTTTCGGACGAAATCATTTGGTCGATAGTTGTAAAATATCTTCCTGAACTGGAAAAAGAAATCGCTGTATTATTGACTTGATTATTCCAACCCCAACCCCGCATCATCCCCCAACACCCACTTCCCACCCACAAACCCGGGCAATTTAAAAGGATTATTACTGGTCAAAAACGGCCCATCCAGATCGGCGAAATCACATTGAGGGGCTAAAGCGGCTCCGGCCAATGCCGCGCAGCTGGTTTCGGTCATACAGCCTATCATAATTTGCAGGTTAAGCTCCCGCGCTTTGGCAATCATTTTTTTCGCTTCATGCATACCGGTGCATTTCATCAGTTTAATGTTGATGCCATGGTAAGCCCCTTTAGCTTTTTCCACATCTGCCAGGCGCTGTACAGCCTCATCCGCAATAATAGGCAGCGGACTGCGCTCGGTGAGCCAAGCATTACTGTCAAAGTCGGTTTTCAGCATGGGTTGTTCTATCAGCAGCACTTTTTGTTCCTGCAGCCAGTAAACCAGGTCGAGGCTTTTTTGCAGATCGCTCCATCCCTGGTTGGCGTCAACATACAGCGGCGCATCGGTTACGGAACGGATAGTCTCAATGATCTCCTTATCGTTATCCCTGCCCAGTTTTACTTTTATCACCTTAAAATTATTTGCAGCTTCCAATACTTTCTGCCGCATAATTTCAGGCGTATCAATACCGATGGTAAAGCTGGTTACCGGCATTTTAGTTAAGTCACTGCCGAGCAGTTGCCAGCAGGATTTGCCTTGCAGTTTACCATCCAGATCGTGCAGGGCGATGTCTATTCCCGCTTTGATGGCGGTATTTCCCGGAGCGATACCGTCGAGATATTCACCTATCTCATCAAAATCAAAAGGGTATTTAAACTGGCTGGCATCAACTTTCTTTAAAAAATCAGTTGCGGTATCCCTGGTTTCGCCCATATAGGGCACCATGGAGGCCTCGCCATAACCAATATGCCCTTCATGCCTGATCTGCAATAGCATAACCGGCGTTGAAGTGCGCGAGAATTTGGCAATGGTGAAGGTGTGCTTTAGCTGTAGTTCGAAGGGTTGGTAAGTCAGTTCCATGTTAAAATTCAAAGCTAAAATTTTATGGGCGAATTTGATGCTATCTTTGCGCCCATGCCGGCACAAATTTACTCCCCGTTCCAGAAATATAATTTCAGTAACCGCTACTGCTTTTTAACAGGCGAAAGGTTGCAAAGCGAAGAAGAACGCATACATGTTTTCCCGCAATGGCTCATGAGCCGTTACGGTTTGGAAGACCAGCCCTTTAAAATGCTTGATGAAAGCATGGCCACTTATAAAGACCTGAAAATGCCATGCGCGGCACAGGTAAATGAACAGTGGCTGGAACCGCTCGAAGCCGAAATTGCGCAGGCCTTTGATGGTGGTTATGAAGCAGTAAGCAAGCTGGACGGATTAAAACTTTTCCAATGGGCAGGCAAGCTGTTGTATGGTATTATATTTAACGAGATACAGGCTGGGATTAAACAACAGCATGCGCAGGGTGAAGGTTTTCATATATCTGATGCCATGTCGCACAGGTTTAGTCATCTGCACCAGATGCTGCAAAGCATTAATCTGCCCATGCAGTTTGAAGATTTTACGCCTTACAGCCTGTTCCTTTTTAAGGTAGCCAATAGGGAGAACGAGTTCAGCTATCGCGATGAGATCAATACGCTTACCTTTTCCCTTCGGGTGAAAGATTTTGGGTTGATCATTTGCTTACAGGACAATGGCGCCAACCGCGTTTATCACCGCGCGATATTGGAAAAGATAGCCGATAAAACACTGCATCCTGCTCAATTTGAAGAATTTTGTGCACGGGTTTTTTATTCAGCCTATCTTTTTAACCGCTTGCCCGAGTACAATGTAATGCCTGTTGGCGAAGACATTTATATAGAAGCAATGCCACTGCGTGGAATGAGCGGCAAACCGCTGTTTGACGAATGGACAGAAAAAACCTACGGCCAGGTGCTGGAAAACTTCTGGAAACCATGGGGATTCCTGCTATTCGAGATCATTAAAGACCCTGAAAGCCCAATGAGCTTCCTGCTCGACCGTGATGGGAACTTTATCGATGAAAAAACGATTGAATTGCCCCGCTAACCTGTGCAGCAAAACTGCCGAGAACGCCTGGATGCAAAAGGGCGGTGATTACAACGCCGGTTAATGCGCCAAATAAGTGCGCATCATGATTAACATGGTCTCGCGCATGTTTGGATGCAAAATGGCAATAAACCAGGTACAAAATGCCAAATATATAGGCTGGCATCATTACCGGTAATATCAATATTCCCATTTGCGCAAGGGGGTTGTACAAAATAGCACTGAACACTACCGCACTTACTGCGCCGGATGCGCCCAGGCTCCTGTAGCCGGGGTTGTTTTTGTGCTTGATGACTGAGGGTACATCACTCAATACCATGCTTGCGATATAAAGCAATCCAAATTGCCAATGACCTATTTGCGGTTCAAGATTAAATGCGAAGAAATAGTACGACACCATGTTAAAGATCAGGTGCATCCAGTCGCGGTGTATCAGCGCGCTGGTAAAGTAAGTATAAACATCCTCACCCCGGGATACATAGTAAGGATGAAGCATCCACTTGTTATAATATTCCTCGTTTGAAAAAACAAACAGGGAAGCGCCAATAGTAATAGCCATGATAAGCGATGCTACTGGGGCAAGTGTTAAAATTTGTTGTATCAATTTAAATCGAGTTTAGTGTCGGCCATTAAACGGGCAACCGGATAGCGAAGATATGTTTTTTCGAAATACGGCGAATTGCGGTAAACAAAATTCAGCTGTGCCGCAGCGTTATTGGCCAGGCGAGGGTCGTTTGCTCTAGCATCATCCAGCTTTTTGCGCAGATCAGGGTCTTCCTTTAGCAGGCGGGCGGCGATGTCCTCAAATACATAGTCGGAGTAATATTCCTTCTCCCCCAATACCGAATCAAAAAAGTTCCACGCAAAAAAGGAATCCACGCCCTGTGGCTCCAGCGTTTCTACAATATAGCGGTTAATCGGCTGATCAGTGTAAACCACATAATCGCCCGTGTAGAACTTAACCGGCATATCTATCGGGTTCAGATGCACATCGCTATGCAGATAATGACCCTCGTAAGGCCGTTGCGGGGTTTTAAAGTCGCCGATGTAATACATCTGCACGTTCAGTGTAGTATCGTGCAACAGCCTGTGCATGGCTACCTTATTCAGCTTAAAAAGGTCGATAACCTTACCCCAGGCCTGCGGTATGATATAGGCAACCGGTTTATCGGCTGTTGCCGTTACCTTATAATTGTCGAAATACTTTATGGGTTTGGTGTAAGGCTTGCTTTCGTCATAATAGAGGCGCTTCAACCCGCTTACCTCGCTGGTTTTATAGCCCGCAGTATAGCCATCAAACCGTAGTGTATCAAAGCGGCTTTCATCCAACTGCCAATCAAGGGCGAAGGTTTTTTGGTGCGCTACCTGTTCGTCGGCTTTGTGTTTCAATTCACCTATCAACTGGTGGTCGCGCTGGCAGATGTCGATCAAATCCTGCATAAAATCGTAAGTGGAATACACGCGTTTATCAAAAGGCTTGAGCATGTGCGTTTCGGTAACATAGCTAATGATGTTGTGCTGAACGGTAAACCCGGTAGAAAAACGCGGTGTTTCCAGGAACGCTACAATTCCTGAATCGGGCGTAGCTTTTTCACTTTCCACATAAGGCGTCATCTCAAAGCCACCCTTTTTCATGCGGCGGTACAATTCAGGGGATAGCGTTTTGGAAGTGTATTCCGCCAATATGGGGTTTTGCTTGTCTTTTTGCGTTTCAATCAGCGTCATTACATATTGGTAATCAGCGCCATCGCTGGTATGATTATCCACAAAAACCTCAGGCTGCCAGGTGTTCAGTATCTGCATAAAAGCCAACGCATTTCGGCTATCCGCCTTAATAAAATCACGATTCAGGTCCAGATTGCGGTAATTTCCCCTAAAGCCGTAAGCCCCCGGCCCGTTCTGGTTTGGCCGCGATACGCCGCGGTTCAGGCAGCCATCAATATTATATACCGCAATAAAGCAAAGTATTACGTCTTTTGGCAGCCTATTATTTTTGAGCAGATCGCGGCATAGCATCATGCTTGCGTCAATACCTTCCGGCTCGCCGGGATGAATGCCGTTATTAATGAGCAGTACACGTTTGTTTTGTTTCTTTATGAGCGCCGGATCGAACACCCTATCTCTTGAAAGCACGACCAGCGTAAGCGGTTTGCCAACATCTGTCGTGCCATAATTGAACAGGCGCATCTGATGCGGGTAAAGCTTGTTCAGCTTTTGGTAATAGCTGATCACCTGCGCATAAGTGGCTGTATAATTTTTGCCTTTACTGAGTTCGAAAGGAGTAAGTTGGGCATTGGCCTGTACAAAGCAGCAGAGAGCAAGGCCTGCGATAAGGAATTTTTTTATGGTCAGCATAGATCAAATATAAATGAATAGAACCATGTTACCACAATACTGCCGAACAGCTTGCTACTGTTTTGCAAAAGGTATTAATGCAACGGAAATTGATAACGGAGGGTTAATTAAAAGCAATCCGCTATCCTTCTCTTGTCTCTATTTCACTTATTCGGGGTATTACTTCATTAGCAGGCACCGTAAACCTGAAGGCCGTGCCTTTGTCTGGCTCACTATCTATATCAATCGTTCCTCCATGCTGTAACACAAAGTCTTTTACCAGGAATAAGCCAATTCCTGAACCTGTTTCATGATCAGTGCCGGGGCTGGATATATTGTAATCGCCCAATAACCGCTCACGTGTTTCCGGCGACATACCTATCCCGTTGTCTTCAACACTAATTTCCACCATCATTTCGTCTACCGGCTGGGCAGTAACGCGTACCAGGCCATTCACCTGCGTAAATTTGATGGCATTGGTAACCAGATTCTGTAATATTGAACGAAGCATCAGCGAATCTGCATATACGTATAGTTCTTCCGAAATGGCATTCTCCAGCTTTATGGACTTCTGAATGGCATTGGCGCGTAACAATTCCAACGATTCGCTGATGCGTGGCTGCAGCTGTATGATTTCGGGATTGAAACTTGTTTTCTCGCGCTGTTTCTTGGCCCAGTCTATCAGCTCGTTCATTTGCTGTAAAACCTTTTGCGAGGTGCGATGAATTATGCCTGCAAACAGGTGAATATCCTTGGATGGAACATCCTCCGCGCTAATCACCAAATTTTTTGCCGCCAGCAAAAGTGAGGTAAGCGGATTACGCAGGTCATGCGAGATCACCGAAAGAAATTTGTCTTTAGATGCATTCAGCGCCCTTAATTCGGTATTCAATTTTTCTAATGCTATTGTACGCTCGGTAACCCGCCGCTCCAGGTCCATATTCAGCAGCAACAGGTCATTATTGATCGATTGCAGCTTTTCCTCCTGTTGGCGCAACAGCCAGTTTTTCCTTTGCAGATCCGCAAATACCGCAACTTTCGAACGTAGCACCTCGGGTTTAAAGGGCTTACGGATAAAATCCACTGCGCCGGCCCGATAGCCTTTGAACATTGCTTCCTCCTCATAATCATGCGCGGTAATGAAGATGATCGGGATATATTTCAACCGGTCGCGCTGATAGATCAGCTCAGCGGTTTCATAGCCATCCATCACCGGCATCTTTACATCCAGCAGGATCAGGGTAAAATCATCTTCCTTCAACAATATCCGTAACGCCTCGCGCCCTGAGGTAGCCTTGTAGAAGGTATACCCCTGATTGTCGAGCACAATTTCCATAGACAAGAGATTGTTCTCATTGTCATCTACCAAAAGTATTTTTATATTAGAATCAGGCTCCATTCCTTATTATTTGATCAGCCAAACCCGCATCAGGGATAATAACTGATCGGTTTTAACCGGCTTAGTGATATAGTCTGACGCACCCGATGCGATGCATTTTTGCCTGTCGCCGATCATTGCCTTAGCAGTTACGGCAATGATTGGCAAATTTTTATACTGCTGATCTTTTCTGATGATCTGAATCGTTTCGTAACCATCCATTTCGGGCATCATTATGTCCATCAGTACAATATCTACTTTTCTGTCGCTGTTCAGTATCTCAATTGCTTCCCTGCCGCTCTCGGCAGTGATCACTTCAATATTTGAACGCTCAAATACCGCGGTAAGTGCAAACAGGTTACGCACATCGTCATCTACTACCAGCACTGTATTACCATCAAGCACATCCTTACTGGCCTTTATGCTGCTGATCATGTCCATGTTACGCTGGCTGATATACTTTTTGTCTACATGCAGCAGGTTGAGTATTTCTTCCAGCAAATAAGCATGAGATGTAGGTGTTTTGGTGATGATCTTGTGATTTAAGCGTTTAAGCAGGATCAGTTCATTCTGGGTAAAATCACGCGCCGAGTGCAGTATGATAGTCGTCTGCGGCTTTTTTAGCTGATTGATCTTGTTCAGCAGATCAAGGCCATTTGCGTCGGGCAATGTAAAATCAAGTATGATGCAGTCAAAGGATTCTTTTTTGAGGTATGACAGCCCTTTTTTAGCAGTTGTGGCGGTAACCACCTCTATACAGTCGCTGGAAAGCATCTCCGATAAGCGTGCAAGTTCATTCTCGTTATCCTCGATGATCAGTATGCGTTTTTGAACTTGATCATGAAAACGGATAATACCCGACATCAACTCATCCAATGCATTATTTGATAACGGCTTAAGGCTAAAACTCTTCGCGCCAAATTTTAATGCCATTGCCCGGTTGTCTTCACCCGAGATGAGGTGAACCGGGATATGCCGCAAGTTAATATCGCTCTTGAGCAGCTTTAATATTTTCCAGCCGTTAGATTCAGGCAGGTTAACATCCAGTGTAATGGCGATAGGGTTATATTTTTGAATATTATCAAAGATTTCGAGGTAACTGATAGCAACCAGTACCTTAAGGCCCATATCATGCGCCTTATCGATCAGTATATTGATAAAACGGATATCGTCTTCAACAACAAGCAGCACCTTATCGTCTGCTGTAATGTTGTGCCTGTCGTCATCAATCACCAGTTCGGCAGCATCAAGCAGGTTGTTCCTCAAGTGTTTAACTACCGGCTGGCTTTCTTTAACTGTATAAGTAATGGCTTTTGATTCGTCTTTGTATTTAAGCGGAAGGTACAAGGTAAATACACTGCCTTTGCCTAATTCGCTGCCCACGGTAATGGTACCGCCCAATAACTCGGCAAAACCTTTACTGATAGACAAGCCCAGCCCCGTACCGCCGTATTTACGGCTGGTAGAGCCTTCGGCCTGCTGGAAGGCTTCAAAAATGATACCCTGCGTATTTTTGGATATACCTATACCTGTATCAATAATGGAGAACGCAATAACAGAATCCGTTTCCAGCGGGTTCTCATGCTCCGCTCCCGGTCTGAATATTTCCAGTTTTACGCCGCCTTTTTCGGTAAACTTAAAGGCGTTTGAAAGCAGGTTCTTTAATATCTGGTTCAGGCGCTGCATGTCTGTTTCCAGTACTTCAGGAAGGCCTTCTTCCATCAAAATCTCAAATTTAAGGCTCTTGGTTTCCGATATCGGCCTGAAGGTAGATTCAGCGAAGGAAGCGATCTCCTTAAAGTTCACCGGCATTACATCCGCTGAGATCACACCTGATTCGATCTTGGAAAGATCAAGAATATCATTGATCAGCTGGATCAGGTCATCACCGCAGGAATGGATAGTTTTGGCATACATGCGTTGCTTTTCGGTGAGGTTACCCTCCGGGTTCTCAAACAACTGTTGCGCCAATATCAGCAAGCTGTTTAATGGTGTGCGCAGCTCGTGCGACATGTTGGCCAGGAACTCCGATTTGTATTTGGAGGTCAGCGTCAACTGTTCGGCTTTTTCTTCCAGCGAACGGCCTTTATCATGCAACTCGTCATTTGCCCTTCTTAATTCTTCCTGCTGTGCAGAAAGCTCACCGGCCAATGACTGCGACTGTTTCAGCAGTTCCTCCGTACGGGTGTTGGTTTCGATATTGTTCAGTACGATACCGATACTTTCCGTCAGCTGATCGAGGAAGTCAATATGCGTATCACTAAAATTTTCAAATGATGCCAGCTCGATAACCGCCTTAATATTATTTTCAAACAGAACAGGCAGTATTACGAGGTCGATAGGCGCTGCGCTGCCGATACCCGAGCTGATCTGCAGGTATTCAGACGGTACATTTGATAAGCGGATGCTTTCCTTGTCCTTAGCGCACTGCCCCACAAGGCCTTCATTCAGGTCAAATTCCTGATTGATCAGTTTTTTGCCTTTCTGCGCATAGCCCGCAAATAGTTTAAGCTTAGGTTCGTCGTATAGGTCGCGCTGTTCTAATATATAGAAGGCTCCGTAACGCGCATTTACCAGTTCGGCCAGCTCTGAAAGCACTTTGTTTGCCACCGCGTTTCTGTCGCGCTGGCCTTGCAGCATCTGGGCAAACTTGGCCAGGTTTGATTTAAGCCAGTCCTGCTCATGGTTACGAAGTGTAGTGTCTTTCAGATTGGCGATCATCTGGTTAATGGTATCCTTCAAGGCTTCCAACTCACCTTTCGCATCCACACGAATGGTTCGCGACAAGTCGCCTTTTGTTACCGCAGAAGCTACTTCGGATATAGAGCGCACCTGCACCGTAAGATTCTGTGCAAGCTGGTTCACGTTCTCGGTTAAGTCCTTCCAGGTACCCGATGCACCTGGCACACTGGCCTGTCCGCCCAAACGTCCCTGTACCCCCACCTCGCGGGCCACCGTAGTTACCTGGTCGGCAAATACCGCGAGGGTGTCAATCATTTCGTTGATCGTATCTGTCAGCTGCGCCACCTCACCCAACGCGTTAATGGATAGGCGCTGCTTTAAGTTTCCTTTCGCTATACCGGTTGCCACTTTAGCAATACCACGTATCTGGCCGGTAAGGTTGGATGCCATTTGGTTTACGGAATCCATTAAATCCTTCCAGGTACCACCCACACCTTTTACGTGTGCCTGGCCGCCCAGCTTACCTTCCGTACCCACTTCACTCGCCACACGCGTTACTTCCGACGCAAACGAGTTTAGCTGATCCACCATCGTGTTGATGGTATTTTTAAGGTCCATCATCTCCCCTTTTACGTCGATGATTACCGTTTTCGACAAGTCGCCGCTGGCCACTGCCTTTGTTACTTCGGCAATGTTACGCACCTGCGAAGTTAAGTTACCCGCCATGCGGTTTACCGAGTCGGTTAAGTCCTTCCAGGTACCGGCAACACCAGGCACGAATGCCTGTCCGCCCAGTTTACCTTCTGTACCTACTTCCAGCGCCACACGTGTTACTTCTGATGCAAAACCACGCAATTGGTCCACCATGGTATTAATGGTTTCCTTCAGCTGTAAGATCTCGCCACGCACGTCAACCGTAATTTTTTTAGATAAGTCGCCGTTCGCTACCGCAGTTGTTACATCTGCTATATTACGCAGCTGCGCAGTAAGGTTACCAGCCATTTTATTTACCGAGTCGGTTAAGTCCTTCCAGGTACCATCCACACCCGGCACATTCGCCTGACCGCCTAACTGGCCCTCAGAACCTACTTCCCTTGCCACACGCGTTACTTCCGATGCGAAACCGCGAAGCTGGTCCACCATGGTATTGATGGTATCCTTTAGCTCCAACACCTCGCCTTTTGCACTTACCGTAATCTTACGCGAAAGGTCGCCCTTCGCTACCGCTGTTGTTACTTCGGCAATGTTACGTACCTGCGAGGTTAAGTTATCGGCCATTTTATTTACCGAGTCGGTTAAGTCCTTCCAGGTACCGCCCACGCCCGGCACATTTGCCTGGCCGCCTAACTGCCCTTCAGAACCTACTTCTCTTGCCACACGCGTTACTTCGGACCCGAACGAATTCAGCTGGTCCACCATTGTGTTTATGGTTATTTTTAGTTCGAGCATTTCGCCCTCAACGTCAACCGTAATTTTCTTTGAAAGGTCGCCTTTTGCCACCGCGGTAGTCACTTCGGCTATATTACGCACCTGGCCTGTAAGGTTACCGGCCATCTGGTTTACCGAATCGGTTAAGTCCTTCCAGGTACCGCCTACGCCCGGCACATTTGCCTGGCCGCCCAACTGGCCTTCAGAACCCACTTCCCTCGCCACGCGCGTTACTTCGAACGAGAACGAGTTCAACTGGTCCACCATCGTATTGATCGTATTTTTCAGCTCCAACAACTCACCTTTTGCGTCGGCAGTAATTTTACGCGACAAATCGCCTTTCGCCACCGCTGTTGTTACGTCGGCAATATTACGCACCTGGTCGGTAAGATTACTGCCCATCTGGTTCACCGAATCGGTAAGGTCTTTCCAAACGCCGCCCACACCCTTTACACGCGCCTGGCCGCCCAGCTTACCTTCCGTACCTACTTCCAGCGCCACACGCGTTACTTCGGATGCGAATGAGTTCAGCTGGTCCACCATCGTGTTGATTGTTTTTTTCAGCTCCAGCATTTCACCCTTCACGTCCACCGTAATTTTCTTGGACAAGTCGCCGTTTGCCACCGCCGTTGTTACACCGGCTATGTTACGCACCTGCGAGGTAAGGTTACCCGCCATGCGGTTTACCGAGTCGGTCAAATCCTTCCAGGTACCGGCAACGCCCGGCACTTTTGCCTGCCCGCCCAGTTTACCCTCTGTACCTACTTCCAGCGCCACACGCGTTACTTCTGAAGAGAAAGAGTTAAGCTGATCCACCATCGTATTGATCGTGTTCTTCAGTTCCAATATTTCGCCCTTTGCCTCTACCGTTATCTTTCGCGAAAGGTCGCCTTTTGCCACTGCAGTTGTTACCGCTGCTACGTTACGTACCTGCGCCGTTAAGTTACCGGCCATCTGGTTTACCGAGACGGTCAACTCGTCCCACACGCCGGCTACGCCTTTAATTTTTGCCTGCTCACCCAGCTTACCTTCCGAGCCTACCTGGCGCGCAACACGCGTTACTTCCATAGAGAATAACCGCAGTTTAGAAAGCATTTGGTTAGATTCCTTGGCAATGCGCAGGAATTCGCCTTTTAGCGGGTGCCCGCTGATCTCTAATGGGATATGCTTGGAAAGGTCGCCGTTGGCAACTGAGTTGATCATACCCGCTATTTCCAGCGTAGGCGAAGTAAGGTCTGATATGAGATTGTTTAGTGAAGATACACCCGTGGCCCAATCGCCGCGCGCATCAGGCAATTCAATTCGTTTTGACAGGTTACCACGCTTACCAATTGTTTTTTCTGCCTCCGATATTTCGGCTACCAGGCGCTCATTCATATCGATAATATCATTAAGAACTTCGCAGATGCGCCCGTTTATGCCTGCCTGCCGCACAGGCATACGGGTATTTAACCTTCCGTTTTTGACAAGGGACAGCACCCTCAACAATTCCTTAAGGTCTAAAGGGTCATTATCAGAGGCATGATTAACTTTTGCCTCTTCCAGAAGCTCGTCCAATATTTCGTCTTTCATGAAAATAGGGGTTAACGGTTTAAATTGAAGGGAGGATATCGGCTCGAATCTTTTTCTAAAAACAGTTTCTGTTTTTTTTACGCTATCGAATCTACAAGTTATTTTTCATAATAATTAAAATAAAACTATAAAATTTCTTAAATATATAGACGCTATAAGATTAGCGTTGGCTTTATGCACAAAAAGATCAAAATCGCTGCAACTGTTAATATAATTACCAGGCCTTGTATTGTCAATTTACTCCTCTGCTTTAGTTTTCCTTATCGCGCTAATCTCGCCATTCCGCTCGATGTAGATGTGCTCAATAGTATCCAGGTCTTCTGTCAGCGCCGATTTCCGTACTCCCTGCATTACATCCTCCTCCGTTAACTGAACCCTTTTTAAATTATGTGTAATGTATTTTCCTTTTTCAAAAAGCATAATCTTGTTGCTTTCAATAAGCCAGGCTACCAGCCTTGAGTTTGCAATGAGCCAGCCAACTGCACGGTGCAGAATAACGATGGCAAAACAAGCCACGATTACAGGTATAAAAGCCGACGCACCAACTACAGCGCGACTTAAGATTGAACCTAACAGGATAATGATAATATTATCTAACGGTGTTCTGACACCAAAAGACCGACGGCCAGAAATTCTGATAAGCAGCAGCGCAATAAAAAACACAACAATGCCGCGGGCACTCATCTGCCATGGTGTAAGATTTTTCCCTTCTCCGAATATTTGTATCAATACATCCATATCTGGTCCTCCTTTTAATGAGATAAAGGTTATAACTGAGATATTCCGAAAAACACAAAAACTGTGATCTGGTTTACCAAGTAGGATAATTATTTTGAAAAAGTTTGACTAACCCAGCACAATCGGTATTATTTGAATGTTATCATAGTATTATATAATCTAATATGAAAACATTCACAATAGTTGTTGAGACGCCTAAAGGATCTACTCAGAAATACGATTATGATAAAAAGTTACACGGTTATTGCCTTGGAAAGATCATGCCTACCGGAATGGCATTCCCCTACGATTTTGGGTTTATTCCGGACACTAAAGGCAATGACGGCGACCCGCTTGATGCAATAGTGATTTCTGAATTTCACAGCTTTCCGGGGTGCATTGTTAAGTGCAAGATTATTGGCGGCATACTTGCCGAACAGCATTCAAAGAAGGGAATGGTACGGAACGACCGCTTTATTGCCGTACCGGAACTTTCACTTGTATACAGCGAAATAACAGATGTTAACGATATGCCGGAAAAATTGATTACCGAACTTGAAGATTTTTTCGTGAACTACAACCAGGCCGAGAAGAAGAAATTTAAACCGCTGGGAACTATCAGCGCTAAAGAGGCAAAAAAGATATTGAAAAAAAATATCAGCAAAAATCAGCAGTAGAAAAAAACGTACTTAACACATACATTTCGCGTAGTTTCTGTGCAAACCTCCCAAATTCTGCCCTGTTCTTCTTTTAAATTAAGAACAAGCTATGGAAAATACGCAGAAATATGCATTGATTACCGGTGCCACAAATGGTATCGGTTACGAATTGGCTAAGCTGTTTGCTAATGACCAATATAACCTCATTATTGTTGCGCGTAGCGAAACCGAACTACAAACCCGTGCACGTGAGTTTAGTGAAAAAGGTGTTGATATAGTGGCAATTCCCTGTGATCTTTCTAAAATAGACGATACCAAACGGCTATGCAATGATATTCTGCAGCGCAATCTGCCCGTTCATGTATTGGTAAACGATGCAGGACAGGGTTTATACGGTTTATTTCAGGATACTGAACTGGATCGTGAGCTGGATATGGTACAGCTGAACATCTGCTCAACAATAATTCTTACCAAATGCTTTTTAAAACAAATGCTATCCCGCAATGAAGGTAAGATATTAAACCTTGCCTCTATCGCCAGTCGTACACCAGGCCCATGGCAATCTGTTTATCATGGTACCAAGGCATTTATACTATCCTTCAGTGAAGCCATCCGTATGGAGTTGAAGGATACCAACGTTTCTGTTACTGCACTAATGCCCGGCGCAACCAATACCGATTTCTTTAATAAAGCCGAAATGCAGGACAGCAAAATTGTTCAGGATAAGTCGTCATTATCAGATCCGGCACAAGTGGCTAAAGATGGCTATGAAGCGTTGATGGCTGGTAAAGACCATATCGTGTCAGGCTTTAAGAATAAATTAATGATGCTGGCTGCCGATATCACGCCAGATGACACCCTTGCCGGAAGCATGGCTAAAATGCAAGAGCCTGTTCATCATCACTAAAGGCCTAAAAGCAGGTTATTTGATAGTTTTTTAACATTTTTTAAAACACATAAAGTATTGGTTATGTTTTTTAACCATGGCGACACCTCAAGCTAATAAAACATCATCTTCTCCGGCTCTCGATAAATTTTATGATCATGTTTATGACTGGATCATCCGCTTTGGACCGCGGTTTATCATTGGCCTGGTGGTGCTTTTTATTGGTCTTTGGCTGGTAAACCGTTTACTCGCGTGGTGGCACTCGGGCTTACACAAGAAAAATGTCGATACATCATTAAGGCCATTCCTGGTAAGCCTTGTAGGCGTGGCGCTCAGGGTATTGCTGGTATTGGCTGTAATGCAGATCATTGGCATCGGCATGACGCTTTTTGCCACCGTGATCGGCGCTTTAGGCGTGGCTGCCGGCCTCGCACTTTCGGGCACGCTGCAAAACTTTGCCAGTGGCGTACTCATATTGTTGCTTAAGCCTTTTACCGTTGGCGACAGTATCGTATCGCAAGGTTTTGAAGGCATCGTTACCTCTATCCAGATATTTTACACCATTGTTATCACTTTTGATAACCGTACAGTTATTATACCAAACAGCAAACTCTCAAACGACATTATTGTTAATGTAAGCCGTGAAGGTAACCGCCGTCTGGACATAGACCTGAAATTTGCAAACAATATAGATTTGCAACAGGTAAAAAAGATCATAAACCAAACCATTGATAAAGAAGAAACCATACTTGCCAAACCCCAGCGCCGCATCGGCGTAAACCTGTTAGACCCTGATGGCTACCATCTGATGATAAATGTTTGGGTTAACGCACACACTTTCCAGGATACCAAAATGGCCCTGCAGGAAAACCTTATTGAAAACATTAAAAAAGCCGGTATTAAAATTCCCGGCATGTAAAATTATGGCAACTACATTAGCTTACCAGATCAGCCGAAACCTAAACAATCTGCACTGCGATCTACATCACATGGGCATTTCAACAGGCACGTCCAAAGAAACAACCATTGTAAAAGTATGCTGCGAGTATTTTCGCAGTGATGTTGAAAAGGAATTGGAGAAACGGTACGGAAAGGAGCTGGTAAAAACCCATATCCGTTTCCGGTTACCGGTTGGTGAAATATCTACCTCATCGGCCATGACCTTTTCAGAAGATCAGGGCGGGTTTTAATGAAACCATAAATAACAGGGCACCTGGACAAAAGAGTCGGCTATATCTGTACTTTATTGATCCAGTTGACTGTTTGGCTTTGTGGTATCCTCGCCTTTGTTAACATTACGGTTATGATGACGCACATTTACATTTGCTGCCGGTTCATCGTTCTCAATGTAACGGTTAGTTATATTTTTTTCTGTTTCGGAATCTACGCCGGCAAACGCGCTTTTCATGCTTTGCTGGTTCCTGCCATTTCCCGATGGGTTTCCTTTAGGCGGTGTAAATCCACCATTCCTATCTTTTGCCATAACAATATTTTTATGGTTGCCCCGAACCACCTGCCGAGCCATAAACCTGGCCAGTAGCGTAGCTGGCATCGCCCGCTGCCAATTGTACATAAATAGAAGCCAGTTCGGCTGGCTGCCCCGGGCGACCAAGCGGAGTACCACCACCAAAATTTTTAAGTTTCTCCTGGCTGGCGCCACCGCTCACCTGTAAAGGCGTCCATATAGGCCCGGGTGCAACGCCGTTTACACGGATGCCTTTGGGCCCAAGCTGCTTGGCCAGCGATTTTACATAATTCATGGTAGCCGCCTTGGTCTGCGCGTAATCATAAAGATCAGGCGTCGGGTCATAAGCCTGTTCAGAAGTAGTGCCGATAATAGCCGATCCCGGCGGCAGGTGAGGCAAAGCTGCCTTGATGATCCAGAACGGCGCATAAATATTGGTCTTCATAGTCCAGTCGAACTGCTCGCTGGAAATATCCAGTATAGACGCATGCGCTTGCTGCCGCCCGGCGTTGCTTACTACAATATCCAGCCCGCCAAGCTTATCCACAGCTTCAGCAACCAATTTCTGGCAAAAGGCTTCGTCACGTATATCACCCGGTATGGCAATGGCCTTAACCCCCTCTTTCTTCATCAGTTC
>JBQCIS010000391.1:0-12875 GCA_051953515.1 Mucilaginibacter sp. | reverse complement strand
CCATAAACCTTTCGCCTTTTTCTTCAGGTCAACTTCCTTTATCGGCGTGCCACCTTCGCCGGCGTCGTACAGGCGCAGCTTTACTTCGGCAGCCATTGGCGCCCAAATCTTAAAAGAGGTTTTTTTGTGCGAATAGGTTACGCCAAGCGAGCCATTATAGGTTGGATACTTAGCATACGGGTCGGTACCTGTATCAGGTTTAAAAGCGGTGAGGGCCATTAATAACAGAGCGGGAACGATTGCGGACTTTAATACACTCATTGAATTGATGAGCCGGATAATTGGAAATCCGGCAAACAAGTGTAGCGAAAAAAATTGAGAAAGATGTGAATATGGGCGTATGGGAATGTCTAAAAACGATGTCATTTCGACGAGAGAGGGAAGGCCCGCGCAGGAATCGAGGAGAAATCTTTTGCGCCATACCTGCTTGCTCATGTATATCGCAAAAGATTTTTTCGCTCGCACTACCCGCTCAAGAGAATAGTTCTCCTCACGCCAGGTAAAGCCCTGCGCTTGTTCGTCGAAATGACATAGTGGTTATTTGGGTAGAGGAATTACTTAGCAATTCCCGTCAATCCCGCAGCTGTCGCCTTCAATTATATCCAGCTTGGGTTTGGGGTTTTCCTGCTGCCATTCGGCGAAGGCTTTGTCGATGGTTTCCTCGAAAACAGATACCGCCTGTGCGCCCGATACGCCATACTTGCGGTTCATTACGAAAAACGGAACGCCGCGTATACCTAAATATTGAGCTTCGGCAATATCATGTTTTACATCGTCGGCATAAGTATCGTTTTCAAGTGTGGTTTTTATTTCATTGGCATCAAGGCCGATGGATTTGCCCAGTTCGATAAGCGTAGCCGCATCGTCGATGTTTTTACCTTCGGTGAAGTAGGCTTTGAATAATACTTCCTCTGCGGCATCGCCTAAGCCATGCTGTTTGGCTAAATGACTGAAGCGGTGCGCATTGAAACTGTTGGCAACAACCGCTTTGTCAAAATTGTAGGTCAGACCAGCTTCGGCTGCCATTTGTGTTACATGGGCATTCAGTTGCCTGGCGTGGTCAATGCTGAAGCCTTTTATATCGGCCAGGTATTGATCGATATTGATCGACGGATCAGTTACCAGGTCGGGATTTAGCTGGAAGCTTTTCCATTCTATCTCAATTTCATTGCCATGCCCTGAATTTTTCAGCGCTTCCTCAAACCTCCGTTTGCCGATATAGCAAAACGGGCACATTACGTCCGACCAAATTTCAACTTTCATAGTCTTTTATTATTCTGCAAAGGTATCGCCCGAATATTTTAAATCGGTAAATGCAAAGTCAAATAATCGCCATGCATTTATGACAATTGGGTATACTATAAACACTGGTTTCAGTTTTAAACTGAAACTGTTGGATGATGTCAGTTTTAAACTGACTTGATCTGTGGGCTTCAGTTATAAACTGAAGCCAGTATATGCCCGCTTTGCTATCCGAAGGCTGTATTACATCTTCATTTTCATCGCACTGCTATCTGCCGCTTTCAGGTGGAATTGTTTTAAATAGTCTCCCGTTGTTTTCAATATGGCTTTATAGCTGCTGTCTAACCGGCTTACTTTGTTTTTTTCGATACGGAAATAATCTGTTGCTTGCCGGGCATTTTTGCCCTGCACATCCGGGTTAAACTTGCCCATCCAATCGCTCATGGCATTGCTTACAGAATCAAGGCGGTTGATAAGCTTTGTCGCCTTTAGTTTTTCGGCGGCGGTATCCAAGCTGTTATCGGCTTTCTTTAATGCGGCCAGGCTTGCGGGGGCGATCAAGCTTTTGAGCATGGATTGGTCAGCCATCAGCTTGCCGTCTTCATTCATAATAGTATCATGTATGTTGATGATTTCATTCCTGATCGCCTTGTAATCAGCCTGTTGTTTACAGGCCTGAATTGTTAACAGGCATGCAGCTGCCGGTAGTATATATTTGATGGGTTTCATTTTTGATTGTTTTTGAATGAATAATAATTGAAACGTTTAATTAGTTAATGGCGTTGCTTGCGGCCTGTTCCGGTTATCTCCGAAAGGAAATACCAGCTTAAAGCTTACATCGCGCCCCATGTTGTAAATGCCCTGTTTTTGCCTGGTTACGGGCACCATCTGTCCGTTGTAGAAAAGAAAATACTGTGCCAGGTTCAAATGATCGGCATAGCCAACATTGAACAGATTGTTGCAATTGATAAACAGCGAGCAAACCACCCGGTTGGTTTTGGGATTGATGAAACTGGTGCCTATGCCGGCATTGAAAAGCGTATAAGCCGCTGATGGTATTTCGGTATTCATCGCGCTGTAGATGTCGTTCTGTGCCCAATCATGCTGCATCCCCAATTTGATATAAGTTTGGCTCAATATAGCGTTCGGCCGTTCATTCAGTCTGAATTTTACTTCGGATGTTAAATGCGGGGCCGGTATCCACGGCAGGTGACTGGTTGAATCTGTTGCATTGGGAATGTGCGTGTAGATATATGTGAACCCATTATTAAACTCGAACCATTTGGCATTGGCCGGATGAATATTCAGGTAGCCCGAAACGCCGGTAATGACTGCCACATTCGACGACACGTAACGATACACCGGGTATCCCTGCGAGACAGAATCAGTACGGTTGGCAAATATGAAATTACTAATATGATTGTAAAACGCATCCGCTTCAAGGCTTACATCATTGCCGTTGTAGCCGTATGCGAGGTCTATCTGGTAACCCTGTTCGGCTTTCAGATTGATGTTGCCCAATTGAAAGGCATTCGAGCCGATGTTGAGCCCATTGCTGGTTAGCTCGTTAATAGCCGGGGCGCGGTAGCTTTTGGAAATGTTCAGCTTTATATAATTATTATCCGGCAACAGGTAAGATGCGCCTATGCTGCCCGAAGGCCCCGTATAAGTGTTATTAAAGCCAACGAATTGCACATCTGATCCGGGTGTTCCGGGAGGTACAATGGCCTGATCTGTTGTGCCGACATTGATGAGCGACAAAGGCTGCCCGGTAAAATGCGTCCGGTCAATACGGAGGCCGCCACTCAGGGTCAGGTTCTTGAAATCCTTTTGTAGTATGGCATAACCGCCTATCTCAAAGTTGTGATAATTCGGTATCTCAAAATCGCCAATATAGGGGGCAGGCGGTTCGGCGCCGTTATGTTCAAACTCATAAATACCGTTGATGCCTGTGGTGAGTTTCAATCCCGAATTAACACCCTCAACCTGGTATTTAAACGAGTATGGTACGTCATTAACGATCATGTTATTGGAGCCTACGTAGCCCGTATCAATATCATGATGAACGCTTTGTGCAAAACCAATATCCAAACCAAGCCTTCCGCTGCCAACGTTTATACTGTTTTGCCACCAAGCCTGGTATTCGTTCAGTAATTTATCTCCGGGTATTTTTGCTGAGTACGACAGGAAATCCGAACGGGTGGGATAAACTTTGCCATTTACCGGGTAATCAAACTCAAAACGGCCGGTGCTGTCGCGGTTGCCATCCGGTACCTGTATGCGGCGGTGCAATACGCTTAAGGTTAACCTTGAATATCCCCATGAGCGATTGATGCCAAGCCTTAGCCTTACATTAACCTCGTTCCAGGCAGTTCCCCAAACGTAGCCATCTTTCGGGTTCGAGTAAGCATGGGCGGCTTCGGCGCTTCCTCTGAAATCCCATACAAAACCGTTGTTATTACCCGCAATGTTTGCCGATGTGCCGATAAAGCCATTGTTGGTGTGGTATTCCGTTAACAAACTGCCTTTCACGGTTCCGCTTTGCGGCAATGGCTCGGAGTTGAAGCTGATCACACCCGCTTCGGCGCTTGCGCCGTACTGTAATGACGCGGGCCCGCGGATAATTTCCGCGTCATACACCGCATAAGGGTCTATCAGCACGCCGTGGTCGTCGCCCCACTGGAAATCTTCCTGCGGTACGCCATCCATCAGCGTCAGCACCCTGTCAAACCCTAAACCGTTGATCTGCGGCTTTGTGGTGCCGGGGCCTTCGTTGGTTTCATTAATACCCGGTTGCAATGCTATCGCATCTATCGCCGTATTGGCGTAACCTTGTAACAGCATACGGTGTGTTACTATAGTTACAGGTACGGGTGTACGCTGCTGCGTGGTAGTATTGCCCAAAGCCGTAACTACCACGTCGGCAAGTTCATGGCTGGATGTGGTCAGCCTGAAATCTATCGTTTCGGCTTTTTGCAGATCGATCTCATCGGCGATGCTTGCGTAGCCCATAGCGTTTACTTCAATGAGGTATTTGCCTCTTGGCAGATCTTTTAACGTGTAGCAGCCGTTTGCGTCGGTACTTGTCCCGGCTTTCAGGTCAGGGATAGCTACTGTTGCGCCAGCAATGGGTTGGCCCGTGTTTTTGTCGGTTATTTTGCCGGATATCTTTCCGTTTAAAAGTGTCGCCGATGCTTTGACATGCACACCGAAAAATATCAACGTCAATGTCAAAACCGCCACAACACTTTTTAATTTATACTTCATAAATAAATAAGTGAGAAATGGTTAACTGATTCCTTTAAGACGGAACAATTCAATAAATAGAAATAGAGAATCAGCCTAACTGCGGCGGGCGAAAGATGGGATAATAAACCTGCGGTAAGAGAACCTTGCCATTTGGCACCGGTAATACCTGTAAAATATAAGAGTGGAATTTTACGGCTAATGGTTGGGAGTAGAACACCTGCTGGATGAGGCTTTTTTGAGTCTGCCCTTCTTCACTTTTCTCACGGTCCTGGGCCTGCTTCAGTTTTTTCATGAAGTAGCACTTACCGTTACAATGCAGCCAGGGTTTGTTGCGGTTTTCGCAAAGTTTGGTAGCAATATACTTCTGATTCAGCTCAAAACCGGCAAAAACAAAATATACCTGGAATGTTGAGCAAACCAGCGCGGTAATGAGCATATGTGCAACAAAGCGTTTTAGCATACGCCTGCAAAGGTATATGCTGATGACGGTTTATAAAAATTAAAGTTTTATTATGCACACGTGTAGCATTGTAGCGCCTGCTACAATGCTACAAATGCTACAAAAAGCTACACCTTCATTACTTCGCGTGCTTCAGCTGCACATGGTAAATCTGACCGTTTACATCGATATTAACCCCGATAGAATCCGTATAGCACTTTGCCGTATTCGGTATCGATTCGCCGTTATAATCAACATTAAACAACAGGCTGTCGCCTTTTATTTTACCGTCGGTAATGTTGTAGGATGTTCCTGCGGCTTCCACGCTGCCGGTTAGTTTGGCGCCATCGGCATTAAACGTATAAGTAACTGCATGGCCGCCGTCGCCCATGTCCAGGTTGCCGGTCCATTTGCCGGAGATATCTAAAACTGCGGCAAAACAAACGGCCGCGAACCCCATAACGAGCAGGGTGAATAAAAGTGTTTTTTTCATAAGTTGCTTCTTTTCACAATTAGAAGCAATTTAATGAAAATGGTTACAGATGATTACTAAATAGCAGCAATTATTTATTGTTGCGCAGCAGCGTAACATGCGCCTTGTTATCCCCCGACTCGATATTCAGGCTGATAGAATCCGGATAGATCTTGCCGCTGTGTATCAGATATAATTTTTGCAGTTGTACAGCAAAGGTAAAATCGTTGCCATGCACCTCGCCGTCGGTAATTTGCAAATCGCCCGTCGGGCCTTTTGCAGTGCCGGTCAGCTTGTCACCATCAACCTTAAAATTGTACCGTAATGGGTACTGGGTGCCGTCGTCTATTTTTAAAGTCCCGTACCAGGCGCCGTTCATGCCTATTGCGGCAGCAAGGCATGCAAAGTAGCTGCAGATCAGCAGTGCCAACAAAAAAAACAATTTTTTCATGGGGTGTTTTTTTGTTGGCACTAAGGTACGGTCGTAATTAAAACTGGTAATTAAAGTTCTGTTAACTTTTTTAATCCCGGCTATGTATTGCAGGTCAAAATTCATCCTGAAAAAAAACAAATTTAACAATGCATTAATGTAAAATATTGCTACAATTGCAACGCCAAAATAATTAACCGTATAACCTACATTTATGAAGAAACTATTTACACTCACGCTGTTAATGGCTGCATTTGCCATTGCTTCGGCACAGGACGTCCCGGTGAATAAAGGCTGGAAATTCAGCATCGGTGATTCGCCCGAATGGTCTGATCCAACATTTAACGATCAGAATTGGGAACCCATTAGTATAGCCAAAAGCTGGGAAGCGCAGGGCCATAGCGATTATGATGGTTTTGGCTGGTACAGACTGCATGTAACCATTCCATCGTCATTAAAAGAGAATGCGTTTTTTAAGGATAGCATCAGGTTTAAGCTGGGTATGGGCGACGATGGTTACGCCATATACCTGAACGGGCAACTGATAGGAAAGAATTATGAAGGTGACGACATCAGGAAAGGACTTTACGGCGAGTGCAAGGCGGTGATCAGAACCAACGACCCGGCAATAAGGTGGAACAAAGATAACGTAATAGCTGTACGCATATTTGATACCGGCGGCCTGGGTGGCTTATATGGCAATCCGGATAATTTCAGGATAAGCATGGTTGATATTATGGATTATGCCTGGGTGAATATTGATGGTGATTTCAGCTATGATGATAACGCGATAAGCAAAACCGTAAAGCTCGAAACCAACAGCCGGTATACTTACAGCGGTAAACTACAGCTTAAAGTAACTGATCCGGAAACAGGCGCAGTGATACATGAGGCTACAACCGATGCCAGTTTTGCTAAAGGTAAACCATTCAGCTATCATTATACATTGAATGATCTGAAACAACGGTCGTACAAGATCAGCTATAGTTTTAAAGACGACCGCTCAAACAAAAAGCTTACCGGTACTGAGGGCACACCTTATGTGTTAACACCATATCCGGGCGCAAAACCACGCATAAACGGTGCGGATGTATATGGCGAGCGCCCAGGCAATCCGTTCCTGTTTAAAATACCGGCAACAGGTGCAAAGCCGCTTACTTTTAAGGTGGATAACCTGCCCGAAGGGTTAAAACTTGATGCAGCAACCGGCATTATTACCGGTGTTGTTACCCAAAAAGGCGATTACCCGGTAACAATAACTGTTAGCAACAGCCGTGGTATGGCGCATAAAAAGTTTACTATTAAAATTGGCGACCTGATAGGTTTAACGCCTGCATTGGGCTGGAACAGCTGGAACGCTTTCGGGTTAAGCGTAAACGATGCCCGTGTACGCGTGGCGGCCAAAACCATATCTGATAAACTTAGTGCACATGGCTGGGCCTACGTAAATATTGACGATGGATGGGAAGCGCCAAAACGCGCGGCTGATGGCAGTATTGTAACCAATCAGAAATTCCCGGACATGAAGGCTTTGAGCGATTATATCCATAGCCTGGGGCTGAAGTTTGGTATTTATTCGTCGCCGGGCCCGTTAACCTGCGGCGGATATTTGGGCAGCTATCAGCATGAAGACCAGGATGCGCAAACTTATGCCAGCTGGGGCGTGGATTATTTGAAATACGACTGGTGCTCATACGGCGATATCGCGCCCAAAAAGCCTTCCCTCGACGACTTTAAAAAACCTTACCAGGTAATGCGCGCCTCGCTGGATAAAGTGAACCGCGATATTCTGTTCAGTTTTTGCCAGTATGGCATGGGTGATAGCTGGAACTGGGCAGGCGAAACAGGCGGCAACAGCTGGCGTACTACAGGCGACATTACCGATACCTGGAGAAGCATGAGCGATATTGGTTTCCATCAGCAGGCGGAAGCGCCGCATGCACGTCCCGGCCATTTCAACGACCCGGATATGCTGATAGTAGGCAAAGTGGGCTGGGGCGACAACCAGCACAAAACACGCTTAACACCCGATGAGCAATATACACACATTAGTTTGTGGAGCCTGCTGGCGTCGCCATTGCTGATCGGCTGCGATCTGGGCCACCTCGACAGGTTTACACTGAACTTGCTGACTAATGACGAAGTGCTGGCCATTAACCAGGACGATCTGGGCAAGGAAGCAGTACAGGTGGAAGCTAAGGATGGCTATCTTGTTTATGTAAAAGACCTACATGACGGCAGCAAGGCAGTAGGTATCTTTAATATTTCAGACGATTACAAAAATATAACCCTTAACTGGAGCGATCTGGGCCTTGGCGGCTACACTAAAGTACGCGATGTTTGGCGCCAGAAATATCTGATAACGGATAATAAAACGTTTAAAACCGGTATCCCATCGCATGGAGTAACGCTGGTGAAGTTAAGCCGGTAACCGTTGATTCCTTTTGATTTCGTTGATTAATTAAGGAGCACGATATTTAACTTCCGAAGTTTTAAAAACTTCGGAAGTTTTTTGTTTGATAACGCTTGTGCACTATAATACCTGCATAGTGCATAAGATCTCTCCTCACCCTCTGTCACATCCCAGCGCTGTTCGTTCGAGATGACACGTTTTTTAATTATGTCATTCCTAGCGCAGCGAAGAATGACAATAAGTGTGAAAGATTATTAGCGGTTTATGGAATAATAATAAATCGGCTGATAAACGCCTTCGCTTGTAGTGTAATAGCCTTTGCCATCGGGGGTAAACCCTATAGCCTCGCCCTGGCGTTCCATTTTATAAGGCAGTTCCTCCGGTTTGCGTTGCAGGGTTTGCCATACAGGTTCGTTGGTTTTACGCTGCCAGTAATAAACCTTAGCATAACTTTTCACCAATACCTGCTGCCCGTCTTTTGATATATCGCCTGCGGTTATCCATTTAAAAGGTTTCAGGCCGGGAAAGAACAGGCTGCAACGTTTGGTCATCATTATAGTATCGTTAGGCCGGTAATTCAGGGGCGCGGTGTATACCCCAACAGTATCATGCCTTTTTGAAATGATGTAGATGAGCTTGCCGATAGGGTCTATCATCAGCGTTTCTGCATCTTTTGGCCCATCGGGGTATATCAGGTGCAACGGGACGGATTTGGCGTGTGCAATGCTGTCTGTGGCCCATTTGCTGCTTTCTTCCATACGGAATATGGCTATAAGTTTCCGCTGTGAGGCATTGTCGCCAATATCGCCCGCATAAACGTAGCTTTTGCCCCGAACCGGCCCGGGGCCAACGGCAATGTCCTCAAAATCGCCAATACCCTGCGGTTCATCAGGGTCACCCTTAAAATAGATGGTAGATTTTAACGTGCCGTCTGGTTTTATGGCAAAAAAGCGGCTTGTATCGCCGCTATCATTATGGATGTAGTAAATATCCTTATTGACAGACGAAGCCGCAATGCCCGATATCTCATCCATTTCCTTACTGCACAGCTTGCCGGTAATCTCGTATTCCTTTTGCTCATGCTTATGTTCGGCATAGGCCCCCAGGAACATCAGGATCACGATAGGGATAATTATATTTAATTTTTTTCTCCTGCTCATTAAAATAATGAAATCAATTGCAAATAACGTGCCTTTTGATGAAAATAGTATTAAGTGCCGGGCGTTATTCTTGATAGTTTGACAGCATTTTGAAACTATCGTTACAATCTTTTCATTTTCTTCGCGTAAAAGCTGTTGCCAGAAGCTGGTCAGGCATGTACCATTGCCAGTTTCTTCTTTTTCTGGCCTATTTCTTCAGCAGTTCGGTAATCGGCCAGGCCTACTTCCTGTACATATTTACAGTTGCAGGCGTGCCCCGGCGCAATGTAAACCGGCATATCAAAACCCAGTGATTGGTAATAAGGTGTAATAAAAGCCTGCACAGGCAGGCTATTAGCGGTGTTAATTATGGCAGATGTAAGGCGTTTTAATGGTTTTAGGATCAGTTTAACATCGCACAGGTCAATTTCGTCAGATAACGGTACCCAGCGGTTTATACCGTCAATATTTATCAGCAAGGCATTTTCTTTTATGCCTGTTAACGTACCGATGGTTTCCGGATGGTCAATCGTCAGGCTGTTTATCACCACTTTCTGACCGATATATCTGCTAAAAATTGTTAGCTTTTCTGTTGATGTCAATCTATTCATATTGCTAATAATATTAGCAAAAATAAGTATATTAGATTAAATAATCAAGAGTGAAGGTATAAACTAAAGTCAATAATAGCCGATAGCTAACCGCCTCATAATGGCACGGCAATTTAAGCTGCAAGCACTTACTGTTGATCTCTTGTTACCAATTTTAGTCAATGGAATAAAAAATTCAAACATAGAACATGTTTAATCAAATCTAAACCGACCAGTGCTCAATACAACAACCTGTTGCTATCTGTACCTCAATTACCCAACTCATTCACCGCCGAAGGATGTCGCTGATCTTGAGGCAATGCCTGGAACTTTTTATAACAATCGCTTATATATATCAGTAGGTTAAAGTTAGGTTGCTTGTAATCTTCAGGCGTTGGGGTATATAAGGCGATAAATCCTTTGAGGTCATCACCTTTCAGCGGAACATATTTGGCAATATTTTCCGGACTAAACACTTTGTTTATCTCGTCCTGCGTCGACTGTTCGCTCATTTCCTTGGCTAACTTGGCGCGTTTTTTTTCACTGCCATGCGAATCATTAAAACGCAGGGCGATGCCCCCTGTGGGACGAAAATCAGCATCCCGCTGGTACACTACCGGCTGCCCGTGAAACATCGGGTCGTAATAATGATTAAAACGCTTAGTGCTGTCGGTTTTAACCTTTACTTCGTTCAGCATTTTGCCCCGGGGTTCCAGGTAAACATCCTGTGTAAGGCTGGTCACTACCAACGTATCCGGCACATAGGCAAAGCCGCCAAAAACAACTATATCGCCCTTTTTGGCCCCGATACTGAAACGGCCCTTATCGTCGGTTGTGGTAAAGCCTTTGTTGGTTATGTTCATTACCGCTGCACCAGCAATGGTAATATGCGTCTTGTTCTCATAAACCTGCCCCTTAAAAACATCCTGCCCAAACGCAGCGGACACAGATACACACAACACGAGCAGTAAAAAATATTTAAGCATAGCTAAAAATAACGCAAAAATTCAAACTCCGGTCTTTCTTTAACGATAATTAACAATTCAGGTACCGGCTGCAAAGATGAAACAATATAAAGTTTAGCAATGTTAAATCTTTAAAATCTGTAGCTATGGAACCGAAGAAGCAGCATAAACAGCCAATAAAGAAGAGTGGCGGCAAAACACCCGAGCTGAAAACAGAACCACCTATCAGCGAAAAAGACGAAGTAAAACAGGCGGAAGACCGCATGAAATCTCCGCGCAAAAGCAGCTGATAAACCTTCGTTTTTTATCTACTTTAGCAGTTAAACATCATGTTTATGAGATACCTGCTGATCGTTACCGCCATTGTGCTGTTATTTACCGCGTGTAAACCCGCCGTGAAACCGGAAATGCTATACGGCACATGGAAATACACAAAACTCGAAAATTTAAACGCTAACCCGCCCGATACGCTAACATACTACCAGTTACGATCCAACTCGCCATCCATCCGCTTTACCAAAAAGGACAGTGTGGTGATCATCTGGAGCGATACAGTGCTGCTGCGAGGCACCTTTACGGTTGATGGCAGCGATATTAATATCAAACAAATATTACCCGGCAGCAAAACATCGCAATTTTCTTTCCGCGTTTCAAAGCTGACGGATAAACAGATCATATTTGAATCGCACGGTGCCGAAGCCTCAAAAGTGACGGCGGTGAAACAGTGATCTGAGTTTTTTTATTTTTTGGGTGATAGTTGCCCTCAACCCGGCACTTATTAATAAACGATATAATGAACGCCATGAATGATCCGGAAAAATGGAGCGAAGACCGCGAGGCGATCTTCACCAGGCTGTACCTGAAAGGCTTCCCTTCGGTGGCGAAATATATTAGTCGCCGGGGTGGTTCATTTGAGGAGGCCAGGGATATTTTTCACGATGCGCTGGTGATCTTTTATGAACGATCTGTTCAGGATGATATTGACAAAGGCATTAATGAAGCGGCATACCTTGTTGGTATAGCCAAGAATCTCTGGCTGAAAAGTTTCCGCAATAAGGCTGATGTTACCGGACTGGACGATATAGATATCCCGGTTGAGAACCATGAAGATCCATCAGCAAACCGCTTGTTGCATTTTCTTGAGAAAGCGGGCAACAAATGTATGCAGCTGTTAACCAGCTTTTATTATCATCAGCAACCGTTACAGGAGATCGCCCAAAAATTCGGGTTCTCGGGCACGCGCTCGGCAACGGTGCAGAAATATAAATGCCTTGAAAAAGTGCGAGAAACCGTTAAACAAAAAGCATTGACGTATGAAGACTTCATGGAATGAAACCCGGCAGATAGACGAGCATCTTTCCGGAAAGATGAATACAGGAGACGCTTTGGTTTTCGAGGCAAAATTGCTGCTTGAACCCGAACTTGGCGACAAGGTATTGTGGCAGCAAAAAACGCACGACCTGATTACCCAGTTTGGCCGCAGGCAGCTAAAGAATGAGATAGAAGCCATCCAACAAAAACTTTTTACATCGCCCGGGCATCATTCGTTTCACCAGAAGATCAGGCGGTTATTTACAAAACTGTAAGCTAAAATTTTATGAATATCGACAAAAAAGAATTCCGCAAATATGCGGCCGGGCATTGCCATGTAAAAACCGAAGTGATTGACAATTACATTTCGGCAGTGGAAAACAGCAGTTTACCCAAAGCCATGACGCCCTATATTACCGAAGAACGTGAAATGCGCGTTGCCCAGATGGACGTTTTTTCGCGACTGATGATGGACCGCATCATTTTCCTCGGGCAGGAAGTGAATGATAATATTGCCAATATCATTCAAGCGCAGCTGCTGTTCCTGCAATCCACCGACGCGAAAAGGGATATCCAGATGTACATCAACTCGCCGGGAGGCTCCGTTTATTCAGGGTTTGGTATT
>JBQCIS010000390.1:0-22670 GCA_051953515.1 Mucilaginibacter sp. | reverse complement strand
CTTGGAATACTCTGTTCCAGCAGCACCTTTTCCTACCAAAAAACCAAATGTTCCGGTAGTATCGGGAACGAGATCCACGTTTATCTCAACCTGATGTTTACCAACTGACAACATTACTGTATCACCGCTTGATAATTTGGTTTCGGGAATGACAGAAGGTGCATCTCTTAATACCTTCAAACCCGGATACGGTTGCTGACAGATTTTATCTTTTTTTAATGTCCAAACCCTTGGTATACTATAAAGATGTGTCCATCCCACATTATAAGTAGCTCTAGGGCTTGTCTCATCAGGTATGATGGCTATTGCTACTATATCTCCGTTGGCATCACGGGTCACAGACGGCGACAGCAACCGGTTGATAACCTCCAGATTTTTCGGTCTGACATCATCTGGGATGAATTTTTCATCTTCGAACTTTCCAATCCAATAAAGCGCTCTCGCCGGTACGCCTTTGTGTGGCACCTTATTTACCAGTAAGATATATTTATCTCCTACTTTGTAAAAAACCGGCATTTCCCAAAATACGCCGGAATTATCGACTGATGGATTCCCGGTATAAAGCGGGTGCAGATAGCGCCATTTCTTAAGGTCTTCTGAGCGGTAAAGCAGAACGGCGCCTCTTTCATTATTGCTGTCTGGGAGTCCAAAACCGACAATCATATACCATTTTTTACCATCCTTCCAGACATATGGATCATGGAAGTCTTTCCTTGAATATTGGGCCGGTGATGAATTGATCACCGGGTTCCCTGCTGGTTTGTACCAGGTTAATAGCGTTTTATTTTTCGGTAAAGCCCGGCAAACATCGAATGAAACCGGACCGGACGATGAATAGAAGATATTGGGTACGTCCGAATTATCGACGACAACACAGCCCGACCATATTCCATTTTGATCATACCCAGGTTCCGGGGTAAGAATCGGTCTATGTTCTACCCAATGAATGAGATCAGAACTGGTATAATGGCCCCAGTTGATCTGGTCAAGCAAGAGATTACTTGCATTCTTCTGGTTAAAAATATGGTATAGTCCATTATAGTAAATAAGCCCATGTGTTTCATTCGTCCAGTTGGCAGCGGGCAACAGGTGATAAAGCGGGCGGCTGACATCCCCTTCGAATCGGCTTCTCGGTATCGCCAGGTGCGGAACTAACTTGTTGAATTTGATTATTTCGGCGACATCAACCTTTTGATCCGGTTGCGTTGTGAGTTGAGGCTGATCAATTATGCCATTAATATAGTTAAGCGGAAAAACTGCAATGCGCTTCGTCCGGCCGTCCTTCCCTACTTCAATGCTGTCTATAGCTGCAAAACTTTGGGCATTAATTTTAGTCGACTGAATCCGCCTTCCATCAATGGAAAGCCAGGCAGCCGAATCTTTTAGCGATAAAGCTACATGAATCCACTTAAATTTCTCCAGTTTTAACTGTGATGGAATCCAGCGATATTTACCATTTTCAGATACGCATAAATAGGCAATACCAAATTTATTAATGCAGGCAGATACCCAGTTATTACGATTGTTTCCATATATCGTAATAAAACCTGCTGTATCATTGGGGTAGCTTTCCAGCGCGAAATATCCTTTTAACTGTACCCGGGGCGAAGTTAAATTCCTGGTCTTCAAGGATAGGAATGATGAATAACCATCGGTACGAACACCCTCACCGATTACGCCATTAACCAATTCTGGCTCAGCTTTACGTCCATGCCACATAAAGCCGGCGTACCGCGTTTCATTATCTTTTATTGAAGCTACAGCATTTGCATCTCCATACCAGTACGTTACGGCAGACGCCTTTATGGTGCCATTCCGCCAGCTGAGCATTTCAATACTATATTTAATATTATTGCGGAAGGGAATTCTGTCCAGATTTCGGGTACGGGTAAATGTGTTCTGCCCATAAGAGTCTGCGTTATCTGCTCTGGGCGCATTTGCGAATGGTGTTTGATATAATGCTACCGGGGCCCAGGATGTATTATAATAGTCCTCTGTTCCTGTGCCGAATTCAGATGGGAACGAATCTTTATCGACCCAAAATTTCTGGTCCCCTTCGCCGTACCAGCCGTGGGTCATGTTATCCACCGCATAAGTATCGCCAATGAAAACACCGCGTCCTCTTGTATTTAAAAATGTCCATTCAATGGGATTTTCCTTTTCATTTGTGTGGATCGGAATACTGTCGCCCTTACGCCAGGAAGCATGAAAATACAGACTTTTATGATCCCATTTCCAGGCTTTTGTTGTAACAGAGAGCGAAGGACTTGCTGTAGATGAAGCCAGATTGCTGAGCGTAATACTCGCAGAATACCGGTATGGCATTACCCAGCGTAAATATATCAAGCCCTCTTTTGTAACCGTTCTGTACCAGTTTTGCAACGGCTTTCCGCCTTTTCCGCTTCCGGCAAAATCTGACAAAGGACAATAGACTGTTTGTTTTCCATCAAATTGCAAGCTGATCATGAGACTGTCTATAGATGCGTTGTTTAATTTAATCCGCATCAATCTCGCCGCTCGTTGCCCGGATGGAAGAACAAGGCTCATGCTGTCCCGTGCGTACATAATTTGACGAATACTCTGTTGTTGTCCGACGATTGTTGTATCAGGATGTAATAGTTTATGGTTAATCTCGTTTAGGAGAAGTTTACAGTCCTTGAGCTGCTTTGGCTCAAAAGTTTTTACCATTGTGCCTTTTGTGTAGAGGCGATAATTGATCTGGTAATATCTGGGCTGCTTATCTGTATCGAAGTCTTCCCAGGTGATCTTACAATGTTTAGCAAATGGAATTGGCAGATATAGTGTACTTCCTCCTTTTTCATTCGGCTCATAGCTGGAGTGCGGGGCCAATAAAGCAGGACCAGCGTCAAGCCCGCTCCTCATCAGGTCATAAGCCGGAATGGTCAGAACTGGTTTATAATTGTTATCCAAATAAATGCGAAGATTCCCATGTCTTTTAAAAGTAGTAATCCAAAAGCGCACTACTGCTCCGGGTCCATTCGCATCAAGCATAACATTTTCTTTCCGGCCATTTACCAGCTCTGTGCTGATGTATTGCGAAGCATCTGCATTTGCAAACCAGCCCGGCTTTCCGGGAGCTATAGATGCACGGTCATAACTGCTCGCCTGTTTTTCAATGTAAGCAATCGAAGGCCAGCGGGCCATTTCATCATAATTGACCATTTCAGTCAACAGGGAACGCAGATTCACTGCCGACTGCGCATAAGAGAAATTAGAAAAGCATAGGGGTATTAAAAGTGAAATCAATAGTTTATGTATCAATATCTTTTTCCTCTTCATTTGTTAAAAAATTTGAGTACTGTTCAACAAACCAGTGTTAATCCGCCACCTAATACACAGCAGATTTAAAAAATAAGGCGAAAAGCGCGAAGCGCCTGTAAACAGGCGCACTCGACTAACCAACTAGAACCAATTGTGAAAAAGGCTAATAATTTATATTGACATTTGTTGAGGGGCCATCTATATAAACTTTCGTCGCAGGAACCGAATTAAAAATACTGACACCGCCGCTTACATAGAAGACTCTTGAACTTTGCGTATCGGAAATATTTACACCGTCATATACGTTTCCTGTTCCGCCAATGGAGCGAACCGTAACAGGATTTGTATTCGGATTAGACCAGTCGCAGAAAACTGAATTATCTGCTATTTGGTTGTTGTTACCGGCAATCTGCAGGACACCATAAATGTTTGGCTGCCCTCTTCTTTGCCTGGTCGTATCACTCGGCAAACGCATCCAAAACAAGTTGCCGCTGATAATATTGTTATTGCTATTTTTAAACTCAACCATTCCCAAATAATAGCTCTGGAAATTATTCGATGAAATATTCAAATAACTGGAGTTGTTAGCCTGAAGATTTACCGCGCCATCAGGATAAATCTGATTGGAAGTAATATTCAAATTTTGCTGATTGTCAAGCTTTATAGTAATGCCTGACGGCTGCGCGCCAAGCTGGCAATTCGTTATGGCGTTCTGTATCCCATTAACCAAATAAATACTGTTTGTGCATTCGGATATCCAACAATTATGGATTTGCATTGCATCACAGGCATTTGCAGATATACCGGTAGACAGGTTGATACAAACAACGTTATCAATGGTTGTCCGGTCATTGTCCTGTAAAATGTCAATGCCAATTCCATGCTCTGTCGATCCGCCGCTTATGAGCAAATCTTTAATTGTGACACCAGAGATACGGTTTGTCAAGCCATTTGAAGTTGGTAATGTCGGAAAAGTAATCGCGGCCAGGGTGCTACCAAGTATGAGCTTACTTCCGCCGCCCGGGTTAGTCAATGTGCCTACTGGAACATCGACATTACTACGTTCACCGGAATTCAATCCTTCAATCGTTACAAAACTGGTCTTTATATTGATAGTAGTGTTAATATAGAACTCCCCTTCCGGAATGAGTATTGTCCCACCAGTTGCCGGCAAAATATTTAATATCTTGTTAATTACCGGACCACAATCCGTTTTGCCATCCGCGACTGCACCATAATCCAGGATATTATACTGGGGCAATTTTATACCTTTTGAACTGGTGTCCGTGACTTGTTGCGTGATCTGTTCAATCACTGTTTTTTTACAACTGGTAACCTCTATCGCAACACATGCAACTAAACAAAGCAGTGACAATTTTCTCATCTTGATAGCAATGAATGATTAAAAGGGGGACGTATGTCCCCCTTGATTTTTTATTTGTAGAATGGATTTTGCTGGTAAACGCCTTGCGCGCGATCAATTTCACTCTGTGGCACAGGTAAGTATTCATGCTTGCCTTTGATAAATGTGGCGCCAGACAAGAATGTATGTTTGGTAGATTCCGTCTGATAGAAGTTATTTATCACCTGATCTGCTACCCCCCAACGAACCAGGTCATAGAAACGCTGACCTTCAAGGCACAGCTCCAGGCGGCTTTCAAACCTCACGGCTTTCCGTGCATAGTCTTGTGTCCAGTTTGTTGATGGATACAGCCCGATCTGGTAATTTGCTGCGTTTCCTCCAGACAGGTTTTGAACGTAAGGCGCATTCTTGGCACGGGTACGAATCTGGTTAATCAGCGTACGTGCTTCATCAAGATTTGAACCGGTCTCTACGTCGCATTCTGCTTTCCAAAGCAATACCTGGCTGTATTTAATTAATGGAAAATCAAGCGCACCCAAAGCCCAAGGGAAGCCGGTACCTTCACGATATGGTGAATTAACATCGATAATGTTCTTCTTCTTCAAATATGGGCCGTAAACGTCTTCTGTTCTGGCCCAGGCGTCCTGTTGAACGCCGCCTGTCCAGTCTTTCCAAGGCATACCAGGCCTGCCGATCGCCCAATCCAAACGGGGATCGACTGCTGTCGTAACATCCCTCGGTGCAAGGTCAGACTGGTTAAATGTATCCAGAAAAGGCAATCCGTTGGCATCTACTTTAAACGCATTTACCAAATTCTGGCTTGGCCTGTCAAAACCATCACCACCGCCGTAAGGTGCGCCGCTCGGCGCATTGAGCAGATCACCAAAGTTTAAGTTTTCGGTATCCGGTGGGTCCGCAGAAAATGCTATAGAAAAGATAAATTCAGGGCCATGCTCAAACTGCGGCTGTGAATAAAGCTGTTCAAAGGTTGGCATTAACCCATATTTACCTGAATTGATGATCTGATCTGCTGTAGCAGAAGCTTTTACATAATTCTTTTCAAACATGTAAAGTTTTGTTAAAAACCCAAGCGCGCCATATTTATTTACCCGGCTAACGTCGCTTTGTGTTGCAGGTAATACATTTACAGCAGCTAACAGCTCCTTTTCAACGTTGTCATATAGTTGCTGTTGGGAAAGGTTATTCGGAACCTTTGCCAGGCTTGCTGTTGAAACGGTATAGTCAATCCACGGTACAGCATAAAAATGCTTAATCAGATCAAGATAGAAATATGCATGGAGCGTTTCCATTTCAGCAATACGTATATCCCTGTTTGGGTATACGCTCGTCGATACAGAGTTCAACGCCTGAATTGCCGTATTGATGTTGCTTATGCCGGTAAAATCAGCCTTCCACTTATCGTACAGCATCGCATTGTCCGCTGTTATATTACATGTTTCCAACTCATTGTACTCCAAAATATCACCAGTACCGCCACCTCCTTTATAGGCATCATCAGAACGAACGTCGCCGAAGCTCCAGTTTGAAGGTGGGTGGAAAAAGTCAGGCCATTGCCCGCTGAAGTGTGTACTCAGGCCCTGATACCCGGCATTAACCAGACCGTCAATGCCGGCTTTGTTATTCGTTAATTGGCTTTGGGTCAACTGCCCCTGCGGATTCGCATCCAAAAAGCTTTTTTTGCATGCAGTCATGAACAACATGACGGGGATGCATAAAATGAATAATAATTTTTTCATTTCCGTATTCATTAAAATTTTACGTTTAAACCAATGTTTACACTACGATTGTGCGGATAGAATTGTGAGTCAATTCCTTCGTTCAATACACCGCCGGCACTAACTTCAGGATCCATTCCTGTGTAAGATGTAAAGGTGAATAGATTCTGTCCCTGAACATAAACACGGACACTGCTAACTCCTAATTTAGAAAGCGCTGCCTTTGGTATGGTGTAGCCGATCTGAATGCTTTTAATCTTCAGATATGATCCATTTTCAATGAAATAACTTGAGTTTCTTAATTCATTATTTGGGTTAGTAACATTTAATGCCGGAATTTTTGAGTTAGGATTAGATGGTGACCATGCATTTAGTGTGGATTGTCCAAAGTTGAATGCGAAATAGGCAAAATCCGTAAGCGTTCTTATCTGATTGTAAACCTTGTTACCGTATACACCGCTTAAAAAGATAGAAGCGTCAAAGTTGTGATAACTTGCATTTAGATTCAGACCTGAGATAAATTTCGGATTTGGATTACCGATATTGGTTTGGTCGTTTGCATCTACAGTTCCGTCACCATTCAAATCAGCGTATTTTATACGCCCCAGGCCTTTTCCGGGTTGAGTTGGTGAGTTATCTACCTGAGCCTGCGTAGTAAACAAACCTTGAGCAACGTAGCCATAGAATTCAGATACCGGCTGTCCGACAGTCAACCTGTTCGCCTGAGCACCTAAAATATATGGTACGCCATTTGTTAAGCTAAGGACTTTATTGCTGTTGAAAGCTATATTAAAGTTAGCACCATAATGGAAGTCCCCTTTATTATTGTCCTTGTAGTCGATAGAAAGCTCAAAACCCTTATTTCCGAATGAACCCGCATTAATGTATGGAGGATTTGCGCCGCCATATACTGCCAATAGCACAGGGTTAATTAACACATTGGTACTTGTCTTGTTATAATAATCGGCCGAAAGCGTTAATGAATGAAAAACAGTAAGGTCAATACCTATGTCCGTCTGTTTCTGTGACTCCCATTTTAGCTGAGGATTTCCAAGCTGTGTTGCAAAAAAAGCGGTTTGAGAACTGTTATTGGTTCCTTGTATATCATAAGTACCGAATTCGTGATTCGTTGCATAGAAGTTTAATGTATTGTAGTCACCAATTTCCTGGTTACCTGTGATACCCCATGAGGCACGAAGTTTCAAATCGTCAACGTTTTTTACATTTTTGAAGAAGTCCTCATTACTGATGCGCCATGCACCGGAAAAGCCGGGGAAAACACCATATTGATTTGCTGAACCAAACCTGGATGAACCGTCACGGCGCACAGTTGCTGCAAAAAGATATCTATCTGCGTAATTATAGTTCAGTTTGGCAAACTGCGAATAAAGTGAATGTCCACTTGCTCCTCCGGTAACGCCATTCTGAACCTGAGCATTAGACAGGTAGGCATAGTCATAGTTATTTTCAAGAAAGTCCTTTCCTGAACCTGAAAACGCATTTGATTTGGATTTAATCGCTTCAATACCTGCAAATAAGTCAAAACTATGTTTGCCATACTGATATTTATAATCAAGTGTATTGGTAGCAGTCCAATCTAAACCATCACTTTCAGAAGAGGTTAGGAAATTATCCTGAACATTGAAACGGCCTTCTGTAAAGCTTGGCGTAAAGGCACGCAATGTTGAATTATTATAGTCAACACCGAAACTGCTATGAAAAGTAAGACCAGGGATTATTACGACATCGGCAAAAGCATTACCGAATACACGCCAGTTATTGGACTTATTGTCTTTGTTGAAGTAAAGCTCGCCGAGGGGATTAAGCTTATCGCCAAGACCGTCAACTGCGCCACCAAAATTGCCGTTATTGGCATAAACCGGGATCAATGGATTTTGTAATACCGCATCATATAATGAATTTGCCTTCACCTCATGGAAATTCGCGATGCTTATATTTTCACCGATTGTAATACTCTTGCTAACCTTAAATGACGAATTAGCCCTTGTAGAATAGCGATCATAACCGGTATACTTTTCAATACCATCCTCCCGGTTATATCCCATTCCTATATAGTAATTCGACTTCTCAAGTGATTGGCCCACACCAAGATCGTAATTCTCATTTAGCGAGCTGCGGGTGATGGCGTCTATCCAGTTTGTATTAGCAGACGGCAAAGTTTTAGCGGCATCCAGGTATTGCGGAATAACCGGTGTTGCACCTGCACCAAGTACGGGATTTGAAGGAGATTCACCAGAGTTTTTTTCAGCTTGCCAAAGAACATTTGCCCAATCCTGTGCGCCAAGCATCTTGAAATTATTATCCTTTAATTTTTCCTGACCATAAAAGGCGTCAAATGTCACTGTTGGTTTGCCTGTTTTTCCTTTTTTCGTTGTAATTACGATAACACCGTTGTTTGCTCTGGAACCATAAATCGAAGCGGATGCGGCATCTTTCAAAACCTGAATCGATTCAATATCATCCGGATTAACTGCCCCAGAATAGGTAGTGGCTACCCCATCAATAACAAATAAAGGGCCGTTTGCACTCAATGACGAAAAACCCCTGATACGGATGCTGGTGCCGTCGCCTCCTGGTGTTCCGTCAGATTCAACCTCAATACCAGGAACACGCGATTGCAGACTGGTGAGAATATTTGAATTTGATTCCTGAAGGGTCTCATTCATATTTACGACAGTTACCGCGCCGGACAAGTCCTTTTTCTTCTCCGTTTTATAACCGGTCACAACGACCTCATCAAGGTCGGTGCCATTACTTTTCATGGTAATCTGTAAGTTCGTCTGTGAACCGAGTTTAATGTTCTGCGTAGCGAGTCCTACAAAACTGACACGAAGGGTCTGACCGGAAGTAGCTGCGATTTTGAAATTCCCGTCTTTATCTGTTACTGTTGCATTGTGTGTTTCAACCACACTTACTGTTGCACCTGGTAATGGGATATTTGTATTATCCAGTACCTTCCCGGTGTAACTGTTTGTTTGGCCGTAGCTCCTTGCTGTGATCATGACGAGCAAGGAACAGTAAAGTAATAGTTTTCTCATTTACATTTATTTTTAGGTGTTTACAAATTGGTTTATTTAAAAGATTTGATTCTTGAATTCTTTGAAATCGTTTATTTTATATTCAGGACACCCTCCTTTCTTTGTCGCTATAAATGCCCCCATCGCAATTGCATTTTTTAAGATTTTTTCAGGATTTTCCTTCAGGTAATGGCCGGCAACAAATGCAGCTAAGAAGGAATCGCCGCTGCCAATGGTATCTTGAACTTTGATCTCACACCCGCCTATTTGCCAAACGTTGTCACCTCGGTAATATGAAGCACCATGCTCACCCTTCGTAACGATAATCTCTTTGACATTAAAATTTTCCATAACAAACTGGACCTTGCCTGCTTCATCAATGGCTCCCCCATCAAAAAGATCCTGTACGATTTCCAGCTCTGCCTGATTAAATTTCACGATGTCCGCTTTCTCAAGCAGCTTATGCAATAGTTCGTTACCAATAAATGGTGGTCTTAGATTTATATCAAACACTTTTATACCGCCATTTGTAAGCAAATCGAACAGACTGTTCCTGGTTACTTCATTTCGGGAGGCCAGGCTACCATAGACTATATATGTTGTTGGGGCAATTTTCTTTTTGACTTCATTACTTCCTTCTATATAGTCCCAGGCAACAGGATATAAAATTTCATATGAGATATCGGTTCCTCCATTTATGGTGGCTTTTACTTCTCCTGTATGATGGCTCTCATCTATTTGAAGAAATTGCTGGTCAATTCGCCAATCACTAAAAAGGTCTTTCAGCTTGTGTCCTGGTGCGTCATTACCAACTTTGCTGACAATACTGGTAGGGACGCCAAGCTTATTCAGATGATAGGCAACATTTAGTGGAGCTCCCCCCGGCTGAGGTCCGTCCGGCAATATGTCCCAAAGAACTTCACCAAAGCATATAGCTGGAATTGTAGATTGATTATTCATATTATAGATATTAATGCATTACCACTGCCGATTCTATCTGTTCAAGAGATTTTCCTTTGGTCTCGGGCATCCAGCGCCATACGAAAACCAGCTGAAGGACCATCATTGTCGTAAAAAATGTAAAAGTGACGGCGCCACCCAATTTCTCGGCTAACCAAGGAAAAGTAAAAGCGATAATTGCTGCCATTATCCAATGCGTGGAACTTCCTAAGGTTTGCCCTTTGGCTCTTACCTGATTTGGAAAAATCTCTGAAATAAAAACCCAGATAACCGCTCCTTGAGAAAAAGCAAAAAAGGCGATGAATACCATCATATAAATCGGAATTGTGAAACCTTCAAAATGACCGGAATAAAATGTCAGTGCAACCATGGCTAAAGACGCGATCAATCCGAATGATCCGACGATCATTAATATTCTACGCCCAACCTTGTCGATTATATTTATAGCAAGCAAAGTGAAAATGAAATTGATCATGCCAATTCCTACGGTGGAAAGTAGAGAGGAACTTGGACCTAAGCCAGCCATCTCAAAAATTCGAGGGGCATAGTAGATAATGGCATTTATTCCGGAGACCTGATTAAAAAATGCAAAAAGTACAGCCATAATCACTGGAAACCTGTATTGGCCGGAGAAAAGGCTTTCACTATTGTTTCCAGGTAAACTGTCCAGCTTAGAATTTTTGATGGAGATCAGTTCATCATCGCAATTCAATGGATTTATTACGCGTAAAATTTCGAGGGCTCGTGTAATCTCACCTTTTTTAAGAATAAGCCAGCGGGGACTTTCCGGTATAAACTTTATAAGTATTAAAAAGACCAGGGCGGGCACTGCTTGTACCCCCAGCATCATTCTCCATGAATTAACACCAGTTTGGCTCAGCAAATAGTTTGAGAGATATGAAATTAAGATTCCGAGAACGACGTTAAACTGGAAAAGACCCACTAATCTACCTCTCCTGTCTGCTGGTGAAACTTCAGATATATAAATTGGTGCGGTGACTGATGAGGCGCCAACGCCTAATCCGCCAATGAAACGGAATACCATAAACACATACCAATTATCAGCCAGCGCAGTTCCTAATGATGCCAGCAAGTAAGCAACCGCAACAAAATATAATGTATTCTTTCTTCCGAAGTAATCGGAAGGTCTTGATCCCAAAAGCGATCCGATAACCGTCCCGATCAAAGCAATTGAAATTGTCAAGCCATGCGCAAAAACTGAAAGATGCCAGTATTGTTGAATCGCTTTTTCTGCGCCGGATATTACTGCAGTATCGAAGCCAAATAGGAACCCGCCGAGGGCTACAACCATGGACCATGCCATGACAGAATTTTTACTCATAATTAGGGTTAAGAATTATAATTGATTTTGTTGAACGCAATGTAGAGCGGTAACAGATAAGGATGTTATTAAATTTGTTTCAAAATTCTCAAATTCCGTAACATTAGTTAAATAATTGACATACAATTAGTTAGAAACACAACCAATTATTCAATTCTTTCTAATCTATAATTATGTTACATGAAATCTTTGATTGTGTTACATCGCCCCTCGGGTAGCGGCCTAGCCCGGCAATAACCGATTTGAATAATTAAATTCTTATTGCTTAACTTTATTTCACTTCTCAATAAAACCAATTTTTTTACATATCGTATTATGTTATTCTCAATGATAATTCCATATAGAATTTCTTTTCATAAATACCTTAAGTGCTTGTTTTGCGTTCTGCTCCCGATAATTCTCATCAGCGGATGTCATAGAGCGAAACCAAAAGCGAGTTATATCATAGGATTTTCTCAATGTGTTGGATCGGATTTATGGAGACGAACCATGCTTGATGAAATGAAGACTGAATTATCATTACATCCCGGGGCTGAGTTTGTATATGCAGACGCTAAAGGAGACAGCAAAAGACAGATCTCGCAAATATCAAAGATGCTGGATCAGGGACTTGACTTATTAATCGTTTCCCCCAATGAGGCACAACCGTTAACCCCTATTGTTGAAAGTGCGTATGAAAGGGGGATTCCGGTCATTGTCATCGATAGAAAGACCTCATCAAATTTATATACGGCTTATGTCGGTGCCGACAATTATGAAATAGGGAAAATGGCAGGTCAATACATCGCTTCTTTATCCAAAGACCCGATAAATGTCATCGAAGTTATGGGCTTACCCGGATCATCACCTGCGATTGAGCGAGATAAAGGATTTGTGGATGGTATAAAAAAATCGCCGAATGTTCACCTTATTAATAAAGTTTATGGTGATTGGCTAAAATCAAACGCGCAAAAGGCATTGCTAACTATTAAATCACAATTACCTGACGTCGATGCCGTATTTTCACATAATGATGTTATGGCAGCCGGTACGCGTCGTGTACTCGATAGCTTGCAAATAAAAAAGAAAATAAAAGTAATCGGCGTTGATGCCTTGCCAGGTAATGAGGGCGGAATCATGATGGTCAATAAGAAGGTAATTGACGCTACGCTTTTATATCCGACTGGCGGGAAAGAGGCAATTGTAACTGCCTTTCAGATTTTGGAAAAAGATCAGTTCTTAAGGGACAATATATTACAATCTCTGGTCATTGATTCCGCGAATGTGAGATTGATGGAATTACAGTGGAGTAAAATAAACAGCCAACAAAATGACATTGTTAGGCAACAACAACTGTTAAAGGAGCAGGATGAGATTTATAAAGACCAGCAGACTATTCTGAATATTATTGTTATTTCTTTGGTACTTGCCATAATTTTCGGTGGTTTAGCCTTCTATTGGCTGATGGAAAACAGAAAGATTAACAAAAGCCTTGAACAAAAAAATGACGAAATTCTTTTGCAAAGAAACAGGCTGATTGAAATGTCTGCAAAGGCAGAGGCTGCATCTGAAGCCCGCCTTAATTTCTTTACCAATGTCTCCCATGAATTCAGGACGCCACTTACCCTGATGCTTGCACCTCTTCAAGATTTGATTACAAGTGACAATATTTCAGATGTTGCCACAAGAAATTTTAAGATGATTCAGCAAAATGCGTTTAGGTTATTGAAACTTGTTAACCAACTCATCGACTATCGTAAAATCGGATACGAGAGACAGTCTTTAAATGCATCTGCTAATAATATTGTCGACTTTGTGCGCGATATTACTGACAGTTTCCGGTTAATCGCTAAAAAAAGCAACATTAACCTTGAATTCAACAGTCAAAAGAAAGAAGTCATTGTTTGGTTTGATCCCAACATGCTTGACAAGGTGTTCTTTAACCTGATTTCCAACGCGATAAAATTCACTTCCGAAAATGGGCAAATTAAGGTAGCTGTATTTGCCGGTGATGACGACTTTGTTCAGGTTGAAATTAAAGACAACGGTATTGGTATTGGCAAAGAAGATATCGATAAAATATTTAATCAATTTTACCAAGCGGAGAATGCCCCAATAAGTGGTTCAGGCATCGGCTTGTCCTTAAGTAAAGAGATTGTTGAAATCCATCATGGACAAATTACAGTCCAGAGCAAAAAATGGAATGGAACGACTTTTATCGTCACTTTGCCTCTGGGTGAAGGCCACCTAAATAACGAGCAAAAATCGGCAGATAATAATGAATGGAACGATTTAAACCAGCGGTCTCAGATTTATCTTGCCGATTTGGAAAAAGTGGTTGAAAAACCGGAAAAAGATATTTTCAGTAAACCTAAAGAATTTACTTTGTTAATTGTAGAAGATAACCCAGACTTATTACATTACCTCGTTGAAAAGTTTAGTCCATACTTTGAGGTTGAATCTGAAGACAATGGAAAAAATGCTTTATCCAGAGCATTTGATATCGTACCTGATCTTATTATATCGGATGTACTTTTACCTGGACAAACCGGAAAACAGCTTTCTGAAAAGTTGAAAAGTGATATCAGAACATCCCATATCCCAATCATTCTATTGACTGCACAAGGAAGCCTGGAACATCAGATTTCCGGTATTGAAGCAAAAGCAGATTTGTACATCACAAAACCGTTCAGTTTTGAATATCTGTTAGCAAGCGTAAACAATTTGATTGATAACAGAAACCTTTTAAAAGAACATTTTACAAATGATTTCAGCGCTATTGAAAAAGTCCCGGCTAAAAATATCGATAAAAAGTTTCTTCATGATTTTGCAGGAATTGTTGAACAAAACTTGTCAAACGAAAAATTTTCAGTTGATGATATTTGTAAGATTATTGGTATTTCAAGAATTCAGCTATATCGAAAAGTCAAAGCATTAATGGGATGTAATATTGCTGATTATATACTCAACCGGAGATTACTCAAAGCACAACATTTATTAAATACTGAAAATCTCACAATTGCAGAAATAACATATCGCATAGGTTTTTCAAACCCGAATTATTTCGCAACAGTTTTTAAAACGAAATTTGGCTGTACGCCAAGTGAATATAAAAAAAATAAAGTCGAGAGGAATTGAAAGAAGATAAAATTCATACAGACGGAGAATATTTTCAAAAATAGCTTGCTACAAAATAATTAGCCAAAAGCCCCGTTTTACAGGTCTTTTGATTACGATGGAAAAAAGTCAACTGATTAAACCATTTTTAGGTCGTCCGATTCAGTAATAACTTTATACAGCTGTTAGTTAATCGGAACAAGGGATCACCGTGCTGTTCAATTTCATTTTAGAAAACATTTTTATTGTTCCTTGTCGGCTTCTAAACTTAGCTGGATCAGTTATACATTACAGGATTTATAATTCGCGACGGTAGGTAGAGCTTACTATTGTTAGTCTTTCACGATGAAATGATATTTTACGTTCCTATTTTTATCTCACTTTTTATCTTTTGAGAAATTCTGAAGCGCTTTTCAGAAACTCCTGCTGATGTTGTATTGGGTCAGCAGCCATAATGCCAAACCGCAATGTTACATGCTGCTCTTAGGATCATTTTAAAAATTCTTCTTCTGTCATTGCGTTATTTAAGAATACTCCTGTATTGTTTCCCGTCGATACAGCATATGATACGGCACGAATAGGATTGGTACTGTCGCCACAAGCGAATATATTATCCACCGTTGTTTTCTGAAGTCCATCTACTTTGATAAGTCCCTGTTCTGTCAATTCACAGCCCAATAATTCGGGGATTTTACAGTGTTGTTCAAAAGGAGGTCTTGAATAAATAGCTTTCAATTCAAAACTTGAATTGTCTGAAAAAACTATTGCTTCAACTTCTCCGTTTTTGTGTTTCAATGAGGTAATTTCCTTTTCAACAATTGAAATATTGTGTCTTTTGATTTCGTCGGTTTGCTCTTGTGTCAATTCTGATTCCCCATTGGTAAATATGGTTAAATCGTTTGTCCAGTTGCGAATGAGTCGAGCCAAATGAAATGCACCATATCCATTTGCCAAAATCCCTGTTTTTTGATCCTTTACTTCATATCCGTGACAATAAGGACAATGGAGTACCGTAATTCCCCAACATTCAGAAAATCCCTTAATGCTTGGCATTATGTCTTTTAAGCCTGTTGCAAAAACGAGTTTTTTAGCTGAAAATATTTTTCCTGATTGAGTTGAAATCTCAAAGCCTTTATCGGTTTTGGTTCCACTAACGGCAAGGTCAGTTAAGAATTTTACTGTGTCGTATTTCAACACTTGCTTCCTCGCTTTTTCCGCAATAACGACTGGTTTTTCTCCGTCCTGCGTAATGAAGTTATGTGAATGAGGTGTTTGCCGGTTACAAGGCAAACCGCTGTCAATGATTAAAACGCTTCTTAATGCTCGTCCCAAAGCCATTGCTGCCGAAAGTCCTGCATAACTTCCGCCAACTATGATTACGTCGAAATTGTTGTTATCTGTCATTTTGTTAAAATTTAAAATGTTGTTAATGGAAATGTAAAGCTAAAACTGATAAAACAAATCCCGCTTGTTTTATCAGTTCTCGCCTTGATATTTTTTCGTTTCAGTCGATTGTTTTTTGATTTGTGTCACTTTCCAAATGTGGCGGAATCAATTTGTACATTACAGGGGTTACTATTCGCGAAAGTATAGTTGAACTGATCAACCCACCGATCAATACAATCGCTAACGGCGCTATCAACGGATTGGGGTTCAAGGCAATCGGAAGTAACCCGCAAATAGCAGTGATGGATGTCAATACCACGGGAAGGAAGCGGGTTTCTCCTGCGATCGCAATTGCTTCATCAATGCTATGTCCCTCCGCACGTAGCTGATTGGTAAAATCAACCAGCAATAGTGAGTTTTTAACCTGTATGCCTGACAGACCTATAAAACCAATAATGGATACCATTGACATTGGGTTGCCCGTAATGAGTAACAGTACCACGCCACCCAGTATGCCTAATGGTATGATCGACAGCACGACAATAATCCCTTTAAATGTTTTGAACTGCAGCAACAGCACGCCGACAAAAAGAAATGTGCTCAGTATGATCACCGACAGGAAGTTGCCGCCCAAAGCATCGCCTTCCGATTCTGCTTCTCCCGATAATTTATAATAGTAGCCTGGCGGCATTTTCAATTTATTCAGTTCAGGCACTACCTCTTTCAGGATATCATTGGCCAAAACATGTTCTTTGGTCAAGGAAGTCACCTTTGCAAATCGCGATTTGTTAAAATGGTTGATGGCCGTAGGCGATGTTTCAAACGAGATAGTGGCAATCTGGTTAACCAGTACCGGCGTGCCCTGTATGTTATTTACGTACAGGTTTTTCAGGGCATCCAGATTAGAGAACTTATTCCTGGGTAGGGTGATCACAATATTTCGCGAATCGCCCCTGTCGTCGATATAATCACCAACGGTTAAACCCGCCACAGCCATCCTTACCACTTTATCCACGTCGCTGGTAAGCACACCTAAGGTTCGGGCCTTCTCTTTGTCAATTTTTATTTTAACGTCTGTTTTATAGGTGTTCAACTCGTTATTGACATAAAACGTGCCCGGATTCTTTCTCAGGATCTCCTCCACCTTAAAGGAAAGCGCCCGTAAAGTGTCCTGATCCTCGCCAAATACCCTGACTACAATATTAGCTTCAATGGGAGTCCCCTGTTCAAGATCTTTTACTTCGATCCGAGCATAAGGAAAGTCTTTAAATTTCTGCCTGAGTTGTTTGATCAAGTCTGTTTTCGATTTTGGACTTGCCTCTTCGTCCAATTGAACAAATATTTGGGCAAAATCAGGCTTTACATCCTGCTGGTGTACATTATAATAGATCTGTGGATTGCCTTTGCCTACGTTAGATGTGTAATAGACGATCTCTTTATGTTTCTTCAGCTCACCTTCTACCAGCCTGGTCACCCGGTCGCTTTCGGGAATATCGGCCTGCAGGGGCAGTTTGATATTGATCAGGAACATCGGCTTTTCAGAGGTCGGAAAAAGCTTAAACCCGGTTTGTGTAAATAAGAAAAAAGCAAGTCCGCTTAAGGCTAATGAGATCCCAATGGTGGTTTTAGGCCATTTTAAGACAAGCGGCATTACCCGGGCATAAGACCTGGTCAGGAAACGTTGCAGATGCTTTAAAAAGAAGTTACCCTCGCCATGTGTATGTGTCTTTAACATCCTGCTACCCAAAAAAGGAACAAGCGTTAAGGCCACGATCATAGAAGCCAGTACACTGGTCATCACGGCCATCGGCAGGCTGCGCATAAATTCACCGGGCATATCCGGCAAAAAGGCAAGCGGCAGGAAGGCGATAACCAATGTAGCCGTACAGCCTACAACCGCTATCCCGATCTGTTGCGTACCTTTCAGGATAGCGTCCTTTCGTGAATGCCCCTCACGAAGCCACCGCTCGATATTCTCTACCACCACAATACTGTCGTCCACCAGCAGACCCAGGGCGACAACCAGCCCGACAATACTTAACTGATTTAAGGAATACCCCAATAAATTTAAAGCAATGAGGCCCAGTGCCAGTGAAAGCGGTATAGAGATCATCACGATCAGGGATGCCCTGAATCCTAATGGCAGCAAAGTAATAATTACCAAAACGATGGCCAATCCGAAGTCAAATCCCAAGTGACTTAAACGCTCGGATACCATATCGGCCTGATCGAAATTTTTGACCATTTTGATGTTAGCAGGTAAGCTTTTGCTAAACCCCGCCAGCACAGGCAAAAATTCCCCCTGTACGCTGGAGATGTTAACGTTGTCCTTCATCTCGGCCGTAACCAGCACACAACGGTGCCCATTCAAACGGGTAATATGGTCGATCGTTCCGTCTTTGTAGCTCACATCAGCCACATCCTTTAAGTAGACAATCTTCCCGTTTGCGTTGTAAATAACGGTATTGGCGACATCTTCCACAGTTCTCAACTTACCGCTGGTCTTTACGTTGAAGACTTTGCTCTCCAGATTAATACTGCCGCCGGGAATATCTACCGCTTCGCTCTGTAAACTGCCGATCACTACATTGAGCGGTATTTTTAGCTCGGCGAGTTTGTCGAGCTGCATATCGATCCGGATTTCCTGCTCCGGCATCCCGAAATATTTGACATCCTTCAGATTTGTGATTTTCTCCAGGCGCGTTTTCAAAATATCCGCTTCATCCCTTAATAACTTACCGGAAGCATTATCAGAAACCAACGCCACTTGCAGTACCTTTACATCCGTGGAGGAAATCTTTTCTGTTTTGATCAAATAAATATCCTTTGGAAGCTCGCTGTTTTTTAAAGCATTGATTTCCGTGGATATCTCCTGGTACTTATTGTCGATATCCACACCATATTTAAACTTAGGCTGAATTACTGCAACACCGTCCTCTACAGTGGTCAGGATTTTTTCGATGTTCTCTAATCCATAGATTTTGTTTTCAATCGGTTTTACTACCTGCTCTTCCATATCTTTCGGACTCGTGCCCGGATAGATCACAGTGATCAGGTATTGCGGCGGATGCGTGGTTGGATCTTCCGACCGCGGCATGGTAAACAGCGTTAATACGCCGACTACAGCGACAAGCAAAAATATGATCAGTGTGAACTGGTAGTTCTTAACTGCGAAATTTGTGATTTTCATAACTGTAGCTTACTTGATGATTTTAATAATGGACTGCTCGTTGAGATAAGCGCTGTTGGAAACCACGATCTGGTCTATACCTTCCAGTTTATCCTTGAGATAGACATTGTCATTATCGAACTTCAGGATGGTAACCGGTACTCTTTTTACACGGGTCGCGCTAACGGGAGTGAATACGAAACCTTTATTGCCGTCAGCTTCCACCAGCGATCCATAGGGGATCACCATCACACTTTCATCCTGGTGGGTGTCTATTTCTGCTTTGCCAAACATGCCAACGGCTGGCTTTATACCGTTTAATTTCAGCTTCAGTTCCACCTGGAACGATCCAAGGGCCTGATCTGCAGCCTGCGACTTGCGAAATACCACCGCATCAAATTGTTGACCAGCATATCCGTCGAGCGTTACTTTGGCTGTTTGCCCTGGTTTGATGATAGCCCACTCACGGTCGGTCACCCCAACTTTTAGTGAATAACTGTTATGCTGTTCGGTGGAATTAATGAGCAGCACCGGCATGCCTTCACCTATTACTTCGCCCTCGTTGGCGATCTTCTTGCTCACAAAGCCATCGGATGCTGCGTATATTTTTGAGTAACGATCATTAAAGGCTACCGCTTCCCGGGCTTTTTGCGCAACGTCAAGTGCAGTTTTGGTATTTTGCAATTGCTCCAAGGTATATACGCTGTCTTTGTAAAGACTAACGGCGCGGGCGTAGTCGCGTTGTGCCTTTTCGACACCGAGATTCGACTGTGCCAAACCAGCGGATATTTCGGTGGAATTCAGTGTCGCCAGTAACTGACCCTTTTTAAAAAACTGGCCTTCTTCTACGAAGATGCGGTTGATAACTCCGCCTATTTTAAACGAGTATTTGGCTTCGTCTTCGGTGCTCACCAGGCCGGTTGCACTAATGTGGTCTGGCACGCCTAATACGGAAACCGATGCTGTTTTCACCGGGATAATATCCGGTTCACCCATCGCATTTTGTTCCTTATGTTTTTGTTTACAGGAAGTCAGCAGAAATATGGCTGCTATTATTATGCTGAGTAATTGAAGTTTTTTCATGGTTGTTTGTTTTTTTAAGGTATCCAGGAACCCTTCGAGATTTTTCATGATTTTATCTTATTGAATTGTGAAACTGGCGTTGGCTCGTTCGATGGCGGTAAAGGCGATCCAGGTATCGTATAAGGCGATGTTGGCGTTAAGTTGCGCATCTATCCACTGGTTCTGTGCATCAAGCAGTTCGATGTAAATGGCCATGCCCTGTTTGTATAACTTCACCATATCATTATAGTAGGTCTGGCTGGTCTTCAATTGGGATTGTGCAGCCTCATATTGCGCAATGGCGCTTTGCATAGTCGCTTGCCGGACTTTAAGCTCTGTAAGTAGTTGCTGTTGTACATAGTCGGTTTGAGATGCCAGGGCCTCGCGGTCGGCAATCGTTTGTTTTACCCGGTAGCTATTTTTCCCGGAGGAGAACAGGTCCCATTCAAGGGAAACACCGAAAAGATAATACCGGCTTTGGCTGTTAAATTTCCAGTCAAAAGCCTGCGAGCCCAGATCAATAGACGTACCTACTTTCGGAATCAGATATGATTTGGCCAGTCCGTTCAGGTTGCCATTAATGTCCTTAGCGATTCTTAACTTGGCTAATTCCTCCCTGCCGCTAATATTGTTAACCAAGCTTTGATCAAGGGCAGGAAGCGTGGTAATATCATCTAAAAGGATGCTATCCGTTAGGGGACGGTTAATCAGGAAGTTAAAATAATAGCGCGCTGATTCTGCGGTTTTCCTTGCACCAACAAGTGCTGCATTGATCCTGGAAACTTCGTTCTGGCTTCTGAGCACAACAGTCCGGTTTACCTTGCTGTTATCAAACAGCTTTGTATTGATCCTTTGACCTTCTTCAACCAGCCTGAGCGAAGATTCGTAGATCTCGGTAGCATAAACAGCTTTCGAATAATTGTAATATGCCGTTTTGATGTCTTTGACCAGTTCGCGCTTATAAAGCAACACCTCAGTTTTTTGCAGATCAACATGCTGCTGTTTGATCCTTTTGTTGTAGATAAGCTCCGCATTCAATATCGGAAGGGTGGTGCGGAATTTGGCGTCATAAAAATTATCCGGGTTGAGCAGAATGTGTTGATTTTGCAGCTGCGGAAAGGCATTGCTGCCGGTTAATTTGTTCAGCGTAGAATAAACCCCGTTAAACAGGTCGCCTGTTGGAAAATCTATAGTACGCCCGCCGTCGGCTTTGGTGTAGGTTGTTGAAAAGGTTACATCCGGCCCGAACATGCTTTTTGCTTCCTTCAGCGCATATACATTTTTTTCCAGCACAAAATTCTGCTGCTTAATGCTCTGGTTGGATGCAAGCCCGTCCTGAATGTATTCATCCAGCTTGCTTTGGGCTTTTGCTGATGGGGAGGCCAACAAGGCCGCCGCCAACAGGATAAAACCATATTTTTTTTTGCTTTTAATTTTCATTTTTAATCACTGTTTTAAATTCAAACGCTGTTCAATCTGCGGACAAAAAAAAGTGCTAACTTTTTTCAAGCAGCGCAACAAAGCACTCGTAGCCGCTTTGCATTAATTCTTCATTTGTTTTACCCACGAAACTTTTTGTGCGATCCTTGCAGAAGAGGGCACAAATGCCATGCATTGCGGAAAGGATCATAAAGGTTAGATTTTGCGTATCTAAATCTTTGAATCGTCCCACTTTCTGGCAGTCTTTGATCACAGAAGCAAGGCGATCGATCGCTTCCTGCGCGATCTCAAAGCCACCTTCATCGTCATCTATTTTTGCCGGTTCTTCTACCAGGAACATCAGGTTATAATAATCCTTGTTTTCCTGTGCAAATTGGATAACGATGCGGCCCATTGCCTTTAAACGCTCAAAGGGATCGGCCACTTTCTCCAATACTTTGAATTGAGTGAGTAACAAACGGAAACCTTCCTTATGTAGTTCATGGAAAATTTCGCTTTTGTCTTTAAAATAAAAATAGAGCGAACCCGGGCTATAGGAGATTTCGTTCGCAATGTTGCGCATACTGGTTTGTTCATAGCCTTTTTCGAGGAATATCTTGCGCGCTCCGTTCAGGATACGCTGATGCATTTCCTCTTTTTCTCTTAGTTTTCGTTCTGCTATGCCCATTTTCAATTAATAATACGATACAAATATAATAGTGCTGGCCGGGTAGCGAAAATTCGCACCAGGATACAGCCTTTAGTTTTTCATGCCGGGGCTAAGCTGTCCCATAATATTCACAGCCGATTTCCGGTT
>JBQCIS010000389.1:0-7659 GCA_051953515.1 Mucilaginibacter sp. | reverse complement strand
AGTTACGGATACATACATAATATTCATGATGCCGATGCCACCAATTACCAACGATATGCCGGCAATTACAGTAAGTAACACTGTAAGCAAACTACTGGTTGAGCTAAGGGTGTTAATGAGCTCTTGTTGTGTACGCACCTGAAAATCGTTGTCCTCATTGTTTCTTAAACGGTGCGATTGGCGCAGAATATTGGTGATCTCATCTACAGCGGCATTTGTTACCTGTTCATTAGCCGCCGAAGCATAGATATTTTGATAATAGATGGTAGCCAGTATGCGTTTTTGAACGGTTGTATAGGGCGCGATAAGAATGTCATCCTGATCCTGCCCGAAAGCGTTCTGGCCTTTGGGGTTTAACACACCGATGATCTGGAACGGGATATTACCAAAGCGGATAACCTTGCCAACCGGGTTTTGGGTAGGGAACAGGTTATCAATAACCGTTTGCCGATGAGGCAAACTTTTGCAGAGGTCCGCACATCCTGCTCGGTAAAGGCAATGCCATCCTTTAATGTGAGTTTGCGGATATCAAGATAGGAGGGATCGACACCCGACATGGTGGTGGGCCAGTTCATGGCGCCGCTAATGGCTTGCCCCCTGGCGCTTACCGCAGGCGAAATATCGGTTAGGTATTGTGCTCCCCGCTTTAAAGCGACAATATCTTTACTTGTTAGTGTTTGAAAACTGGAACCTGAAATTCTTACGCCGCCGCTAAGGTTACTGGAGGGCATAACGGTAATCATATTCGAGCCCATGTTTGATAGCGAGTCATGGATACTTTGTTTTGATCCCTGACCGATTGCCACCATAGCAATAACCGCTCCCACACCAATGATGATGCCCAGCATGGTCAGAAAGGCTCGCAGTTTATTGCGCTGCAATGCTTTTAAGGCGATCAATATTAAATTATATAAGCTCATTCCCGTTCCTTAATAATCGTCTGATACCGGCAACCCGGCCAGCACCTCTTTTGCAGATCGCTGGTCTTCATTTTGAGTATCTTTTTGTACAATACCATCGCGCAGCATAATAGTACGACTGCTGAATGAAGCGATATCCGGCTCGTGCGTTACAAATACAATGGTTTTGCCTTGTTGCTGGTTTAATTCCTGCATTAATGCCATAATCTCGTATGACGTACGGCTGTCGAGGTTGCCGGTTGCTTCGTCGGCCAGTATCATTACCGGTTCGTTTACCAATGCCCTCGCGATAGCCACGCGTTGCTGTTGCCCGCCAGAAAGCTGGCTGGGCGTATGGTCTTGCCGATCGGCCAGTTTTACGGCTTCCAGCGCTTTAATGGCCCTTTCGCGACGCTGCTCGTCACTCACATCCTTATTATACAATAAGGGCAACTCCACGTTTTCAAGCGCAGTTGTACGTGGTAATAAGTTATATGCCTGAAATACGAAACCTATTTTGCGATTTCTGAGCTGAGCCAGTTCATCACGCGATAGTTGCTTCACATCAACACCATCCAATAAATAATCGCCAAAAGTTGGCTTATCCAGGCACCCCAAAATGTTCAGTAAAGTAGTTTTACCCGACCCGCTGCTGCCCATTATAGTTACAAACTCGCCCGACTCAACACTAAACGATACACCCTTCAATGCACGAACGGTTTCGGCACCCATGGTAAATTCCCGTTTCAAATCGTGTATTTCTAGTATTTTCTTGCTCATCTGCTGCGGCCTCCACCGCCGCTGCTCCTGTTTGGCCGTTTAGGCAGGAATGGGCTGCCCCCCGTGGAAGTTCCTGCCGAACCGCCGTCGGCAGCTGATCCTGTAGGCATTACGCCGGTGATCACCTTGTTAGTTGTATCTAACCCCTTCAATACCTCAACATTACTATTGTCATTTAAGCCGATCTGTATTCGCTTACGGCTGATGGTTTTGCCATTCAATAACCATACTGTTGCCATTTGTTTGGGTACGGCGCCGGTGCTATCCCTTCGGCTTTTTACAGAATGTACCACGCCCGCATTCCCGCCCGTCATGCCCATCCCACTTGTACCATGTTTACCTTTTTCGCCTTTGCCAACCTTACCTTCTATTTTATAGTCTTTCATCATTGAAGAATCAGGTGTAAATTGCAGCGCTTTTGCCGGTATCAGCATAGCATTGTTCACTTCTTTTGTGTAGATGATGATATTGGCCGTCATGCCCGGTTTTAGTTTCATGTCATTATTCGGCGCGTTGATGATGGTGGTATAGGTAACTACATTGGCCGATACGCTGGGGTGCAGCCTGATGTCTTCCACCGTGCCTGCAAACTGATCATTTATAAAGGCATCTACGGTAAACGAAACGCGCTCGCCTTTGGCAACATCGCCTATATCGGCTTCGTCTACATTGGCCTGAACCTGCATTTTTGTAATGTCTTTAGCTATAACAAACAGGGTAGGTGTGCTGAACGATGCTGCAACTGTTTGGCCTACGCTTACATTACGGTTAAGCACTACGCCATCTATCGGCGAATAAACATCTGCGTAAGAAAGATTCTTTTTGGCAGACAGTACGGTGCCCTCTGCTGATTTAACATTAGCCTTTGCCGAGTTATAGGAAGATACCGCCGAATCGTAGTCAGCCTTGCTGATAGCATCTGTTTTAAAGAGAATGCTTTGTCGCTGAAAATTGTTCTTTTGCAGCATAAGCGCGCTTTGGGCGTTCAATAAGTTGCCCTGGGCCTGTTGTAGGGTAGCCTGTAGTAAAGTTTTTTCAAGCGAGGCGAGCAATTGGCCCTTTTTAACTTTCGAGTTGAAATCGGCATAGATATATTGAATGGTTCCTGAAACCTGGGTGCCTACGCTTACCGTATCTACTGGTTCTATTCTGCCCGTGGCAGTTACACTGGTAGCAATGTAGCCATAAGCAGGCTTTACTGTTTGCAGTACAACGGGCACGGTTGTTTTATGTATAAAAAAGAACCAGATCAGTACAACGGCTACTATTGCCGTGGTTATAATATATATGGCTTTCCTTTTCATGATGGCTCAAGTTATAATTTGATAGGGATGCCCCTGTAAAAATCATATAGCTTTAAGGTCAGTATCATATTATACCTGGCCTGCACAAAACTTTGCTGCGATTGGATAAACTGGTTTTTCTGTACCAGAAAATCCACAATACTGGCAACGCCAACTTTTAACTGCTCGCTGGCAATGCGGTAACTTTCCTTGTAAAAATTATATTGTTTTTCGGCGGCATCAAACTGGCTTTTGGCATTCTGAAAATTGAGCCATGCACGTTCAACGCTTTGCGACAGGGTTACTTTGGTATTTGTGAGGTTCAGGTTTGCCTGTTCCAGGTTGATCTTTGCTTCTTCAACCTGTGTTTTTACCGTGCGGCGGGTGAAGATCGGTACCGCGAGTGTAAGCCCCAGGCTTTGGTAAAAGTTGCTGTTTAGCTGAGAAAAATAAGAAGGAGCACCGCCTGTATAACCTGTTGAAACGCTTGCTCCGCCCGAAAGTGTAGGTAAATAACCCGCTTTGGCTATTTTAATATCATATTGCGCTATTTGTACGCCCAACTCGCCGCCCTTTACTTCTGGGAAGGTATTAAGCGCATTAGCTTCTGTGTTTTTCATTGGTGTGGCTGTGGTATCGCCAGCTATCAGTGTATCAGGTTTTATAATATCGAAATAGGTATCGGTTGGTACCAACAGTAGTTGCTTTAGGGTAAGCAGATCGCCTCTCTCGGCGTTTTGGCCCTGTACGAGGGTATACTCATCTGTTGCCTGGTCGGCCTGTAATTGGATAAGGTCCTTACGGGCTACGCTTCCAACGTTATAGCGCTGCTGTTCCAGTTTGGTTTGGGCCATAGAGGTTTTTACCAGGTCGTTATAATAGATGAGGTTTTCCTTATCGAGCAACACCTGCAAATAAGCCTGTGTTATTTGCAAAGTGATATTGTTTTCCTGCTGGATGATGGCATAATTAGCCTCAGATACAGCTAAGTTAGCCTGCGCTACGGTGTTATTCAATAATCCGCCATTGAAAAGCGTTATGCCGGAATTTAGCCCATACGACCCTTGCGTAGTAAAGTGCGACCCTAATGTGCTACTATACGAAGTGATATTGCTGCCATGCGCAATGGTTTCGCTGGCTGAACCTGTAAGATTGGGTAATTTGGCTGCTTTGGCAAGCAGGTATTGTTGTTGACTGGTTTGTTGAGAAAGGCGGGTGGTGTTTATCTGGATATTGTTCTTTTTTGCGTATGCAATGCATTGATCCAGGTCCCATATCACTGATTTGCCAACCAGCGTGCTATCCTGCGCATAAAGCCCACTACATGTGCACAGCAGAATAAATAACAGGCTATTTATTTTCTTTAATAGCATAGGGATCAGCATATTATAATCAGTTCTGTGTGAGATCTGATAAAATGCTTAATTATACTTTGGCAATAAATGTTTGCGGATAGCTGTTTTTTATTTGTAATAAATTAGATACCTGTGTGTTAAGCGGGGGAGGGATACTGTAGGTTGTGTTTTTTTGGGGGAATTAATAAGTGAGTAATCTGGAGGTATTTTTATATCTTCAACCTAAAATGTATCTAAACCCGAGTATCTCAATGAAAAGAATTATTATCCTGTTTTTGGGTTTATCACTTGGTTATAACGCATATTCTCAAAGGCATGCCATGCCTGGTAAAGACACGTTAGTGTATTATATGACTTATGGAGACCGGCAAGCAAAAAATAAACAATGGGCTCATTATGTGATGTTCATTATGCCGCTTGATAGTAGTAGTGGTGAAAAGGTTTACCCTGTTGCCGAATATTATACTGACGGAAAGCCTAAGCTTTTTGCGTATTCAAAAACTAAGGAATGTGAATCATTGATATTTGAAGGGCCTTATGTGAGTTATAGCTTCAAAGGATATAAAGAAAGGGTTATGAATTACATAAATGGCATGCCCAAAGGGGAATTTAAAATGTATTATCCCAATGGGAAATTATATACCGATCAGTTTTATGATGATAATGGCAGATTATTGCTTGTAAATTGTCAGGATTCCGTGGGCAATGTATTGGCCAGGGATGGCAATGGCAATTGGATAAGATATTCAACAGATTTTAAGCAGATACAAGGGAAAGGTATAGTAAAGGATAGTCTTGAGAATGGCAAATGGTATGAGAATTATGAGGATAAAGATGATACAACAGTTTTTGAAAAGGGCAAAGTTGTCTCATCAACCTTAAAATTACGACAGTTGGGAATATGCTTTTATCCCCAGCAAACGGCTACCTTCCGGGGCGATTTTGGTGAATATTTAGGCAAAAACATTCGTTATCCTGCAGAAGCAAAAGAAAACAATCAACAAGGAAAAGTATTTGTGCAGTTCATAGTGGAAAAGGATGGCGCGGTATCTTATGTTCATGTTATTAGAACATCCAAGAGTAATTTACTTGATAATGAAGCAATTAGGGTTATTGATGATAGTTCTACAGAATGGAAACCTGCACTTCAAAATGGTGTTGCAGTAAGTAGCGTTATTACTATGCCTATTTCATTTACTTTAAGTACAAATAGTAGATAATAATTAACACCTATCCAAAAAAATAAACAAAAACGGCTCCCTTTCAAGGAGCCGTCTCTATATAAAGAAATATCAATTCTTACAATACACCGCTGTCATAAAGCACTTTGTTCATAGCGCGAACAGCATCGGCGCTCTTGTTGAACTCAGCCTGTTCAGCATTGCTCAGGTCGAAGTTTACGATCTGCTCCCAACCGTTTTTGCCTAATACAACCGGTACAACCAGCGAAATGTCGCTTTGGCCGTATTCGCCGTCGAGGGCAACACCGCATGAAATCAGTTTTTTCTGGTCGCGTACAATGCTTTCTACCATAAAGGCAGTACCTGCGCCTGGTGCATACCATGCCGAAGTACCGATCAGTTTGGTTAATGTAGCACCGCCAACCATAGTAGCTGCAACGATCTTGTCCTGTTGCTCCTGGCTCAGGAACTTGGTAACCGGGATGCTGTTCCAGGTAGCATGTTTTATCAGCGGGATCATGGTGGTATCACCGTGACCGCCGATCACTACCGCGTTCAGGTCGGCAGGAGAGCAGCCTAATTCCTGGCTCAGGTAATATTTAAAACGTGCCGAATCCAGCGCACCGCCCATACCAATCACTTTGTTTTTTGGCAGGCCGCTTGCTTTCAGCGTTAAGTAGTTCATGGTATCCATCGGGTTTGAAACCACGATGATGGTAGTGTTTGGCGAATATTTTAAAATGCTGTCGGTAACACTTTTTACAATGCCGGCATTAACACCAATCAGTTCTTCGCGGGTCATTCCGGGCTTGCGTGGCAAACCGGAAGTAATTACCACTACTTCAGAATCGGCAGTAGCAGCGTAATCGTTGGTAACACCTTTTATTTTGGTGTCAAACTCTAACAGGGCAGAAGTTTGCATCATGTCGATGGCCTTACCTTCAGCAAAACCTTCGCGGATGTCTAATAAAATAAGTTCTTCAGCCAGTTCTTTCCTTGCGATGTTGTCGGCGCAAGTGGCGCCTACAGCTCCGGCACCAACTACGGTAATTTTCATATTTATGGAGTTTAATGAGAAGTAATATTTTCAGCCGGAGAATGCTGTTTTACAGGCAATATGAAACCGGCCTAAAATCTGCGGCAATTTTAAGGAATTTTTTTGGGAATGATTGCACCGATTTTATTATTGAATTATACCGTATAAATTATCGTAATCGGCTTATCCGATTAATAGAGCGTAGTAAAGTGTAGCATTGTAGCGCAGGCTACACAGCTACACCTGCTACAAATGCTACACTTGTTAGCAGGCGGGCGGGGGCCTGCCAAACGCTGCAGCGAATCACCCTTACACACCACCAATCTCTAATCTCCAATTAACCAATTTCCAATCTTCAACGCGCAGTTTCCTGTACCTCGCGTATCTCCACGTTGCCGCCCAGTTCAAATACCGGGCATTTCGCAGCGATTTGTTTGGCTTCGTTCAGGTCGGCGGCATTAATAATAATAAAGGAGCTTACCATTTTGCCCTCGGCAATGTACGGTTTGTCGGTTGCCGTTTTATCCGGACCGGTTAGTGTTACACCTTCAACCGGTAAACGGTAACCTCCGGCTATTTTACCATTCTTCCCCAGGTCGCCTATATAGGCCATCCAATGGCTGATATTGGTTTTGATCTCATCTGGCGAAGCGGTAATTTTCGCTTTCGAGCGAACAATAAGGATATACTGGCTTTGTTTCTGCTGGGCGAATAATGAAAGGGAAAACAAACAAATGGCGAGTGTGAAAATGTATTTCATTATGTTTTAAGATTAATGTATGGCTGAAGTTAGGAAGAATTTGTGATTTGCAGACGAGTGATCTGTGATTAGTGATCTGTGATTAGCGCCATTTCATTAAACTATTATTCTCACTAATGCGCTAATCCTCCAATTCACTAATCACCAATGACAGCGCATTAAAATTACTATCGCTTAAAAAATTGTCGAAATATTATCAAAAACTAAATGTTTTGACTTTTTGGGGCGTTTATTTTGTTGATTTTGTGATTTTGTGCGCATGTTTTCGAAAAAAAATGTAATTTTTTAATATTTTCTTGACGATAATTATAAAAATAACTTAAATTCGCCTTCGCATTTGAAGTAAAAAATCATATCAAACTATT